>JBGXYD010000001.1:0-20484 GCA_041815005.1 Leptotrichia sp.
ACTTGGGCTAAGGAATTTGGAATGGAACATATAGCTCCTTATGCTGAAAAAATTGACCAGGAAGGGAAATTTCCTAAGGAAATTTTTGAAAAAATAGCAGAAGAGGGTTTCTTTAAGATTTTAGTTCCTGAAGAGTTTGGAGGAGAAGGGGCAGGGGCTTATGAGCATGCTCAAGTTTCAAGAGCCTTCGGTGAAGTATGTGCTACGGTAGGACTTTGTTATACAATGAGTAATGTGGCTTTGAAGTTTACACTGACTTTTGCAAGGGATGAATTAAAACATCAGGTTATAAAAGATATAATGGAAAATAATAAGTTTATGTCTTTAGCTAGAAGTGAGTTTGGAACAGGGGTACACGTATTTAACTCTCAAACGGAAACGGATAATCACAGTGACTATAGTATTATAAATGGAGTAAAGAGTATGATTACATCTGCTAATTACGCTTCCTATTATGTAATTTCAGTTCCGGCAGATGAAAAAAGAGGACCTGTCAACTGGCTAGTTCCACTTGAAGCTGAAGGGCTGAGATTTACAGAAAGTGACTGGAATGGTATAGGAATGAGGGGAAATAATTCGTGTCCTATGCATATGGAGAATATGAAGCTGGAAAATAAATATGCAATATATATAGACAGGGAAAAGGCAAATCAGAAATATCCAGTAAATATAGATGTTATATACTTTATGACAGGATTGGCAGGAGTGTATACAGGACTTACAAGGGCAATATATGAGGCGGCAAAAAATCACGCCACTACACGAAAATATCCAGGGGATAAGTCATTGGCATCCATTGAAACAGTGCAGGGGCATTTATTTGAATTGTATAATAATGCATTGACTGCTGAGAGCACTTTAGCAGCTGCTGCACAGGCACTTGACAGGGAAGAACCAGATGCCTTTGCAAAAATTATGGCAGCTAGGGTTACAGGATCACTAAATTGTGTAGCTTCAGCTAATCTTGCCATGAGAATAGGTGGAGGTCAGGCATATAATCAAAAGGGTAATATAGCAAGACTTATGAGAGATGCCTATGCAGCACCGGTAATGTTTCCAAGTGTAGATGTATTGAGAAATTGGACTGCTAAAGTGGAAACAGGGCAGCCCTTGATGTAATATTAGTTTTGATTTAATACAATGTTAGGTAAAGCTGTCTTAAATATAGTTGGAATAGTATAAACGTTAAATTTATTATTTTAGTTTAATTATATTAAGATAACGATTCTAGTATATTGTAGTTATAAATTTAAAATATTTTAGGAGTGTTACGATGAAAAAAATATTAGCAAAATATCCTTATCCTATATCGGGATTAATATTGGGATTAGCAGCTTTAGGTAACTTAATAAAAACTTATGGAGAAGTATACAAAACTGTAGCAGGAGGTATTGCCCTAATACTTCTTGTGCTATTGGTAATAAAAATTATATCAGATATAGAAGGATTTAAAACTTTTATGCAAAATCCTGTGGCATCAGCAGCATTTGCCACTGCACCGATGTCAATAACAATATTATCTACATATTTGCCACCTACAATAGGTAAAATAATATGGTTTGTAGGAATAGCTCTTAATGTAATTATAATATTGTGGTTTACTTTAAAATTTACTTTAAAATTTAAAATGACAGAACTTTTTACCACATGGTCAATTCTTTATGTGGGAATAGTTACGGCAAGTGTTACAGCACCAGCTTATAAGATGTTGAATATAGGTCAAATTGCATTTTGGTTTGGATTTGTGTCTTATTTTATAGTACAGGTAATAATATGCTATAAGGTATTTTTTAAGATGAAGGAAATACCGGAACCTATGCAACCTATGCTTATAGTGTTTTCTGCTCCTATTTCACTGCTTCTGGCAGGATATATGAGCAGTTTTCCTGAAAAAAATATGTTGATGGTATATTTATTGGCATCTATTTCAGCAATATTCTATATATACTGTTTGGCAGTTTTTCCAAAACTGTTAAAATTGAAATTTTATCCGACTATTTCAGCATTTACCTTTCCTATGGTTATAAGTGCCATTGGGATGAAGATGTTAACGACGTTTATTAAAAAATCCGGTGGAAATATAGGACTACTTCCTGTAGTGGTAAAAGTACAGGAAGTTATAGCTGTTGTAATTGTAGTTTATGTACTTGTAAGGTATATACAGTTTATTTTTAGTGAATAAAAATTAAAGGATACAAAAAGGAATGTATATATGACAATGGAAATAAGGAAAATATCCAATTTGGATAGGAGCTTCAAATAATATTCAATATTCAGAAATCTGTTTTCAAAAATAACTTTAATAACTTTGGTAAAATATAGAAAAAACCTAATGTACCTTGCAGGGTCTAATAACTTCACAATGGAAAAATATTTCAGAAATATTTACAATAAAAAAATTTACAAGATAAGAAATTATAAAAAGTTAATTTTAGAATATAAAATTTATATATAATATTTATTTATTCAGGATAGGACGGATGTAAAAAATGACAGAAAAAATAAAAAAGGTAAAAAAATCCCAGATTCCAATAGCAATTGTATTGATAATACTTGTATTTATCTTTATCATTTATTTAAACGATGCTAAATTATCACTATATTTGCTCTTTGGACTAGGATTTGGAGTGATTTTACAAAGAAGCCGTTTTTGCTTCACGGCGGCTTTTAGAGATCCAATAATGACCAGAACAAGTTCCATTACAAATGCTCTTTTACTTTCTATAACTATAGGAAGTATAGGGGTTGTTATATTAAACTACATATGGAATTTACATGGGAAAGCTTTAACAGGAATTGATGCTGTTTACCCGTTGTCGCCCCTTACAATTATAGGAGGAATACTTTTTGGGATAGGAATGGTTATAGCGAGCGGATGTGCTTCAGGAACTTTAGTAAGAATGGGAGAAGGTTTTAAGTTGCAATGGATTTCCTTTTTCTTTTTCTTATTAGGTGCGATTGGAGGATCAGGAGTAATGGGATATTTAGATCCTTTTTTTGCAAAAATGAAGGTAACAGTATTTCTACCAGAAAAAATTGGATGGTTCGGATCATTAGCACTTCAATTAATACTGTTATTACTAACATATTTTTTTATAAAAAGATTTATTAAAAGGAAAAGGAGATGAGTAGTATGAACAGATATATTTTGGACTGTTTAGGAGAGGCTTGCCCTACCCCTTTAATAAGGGTTCAGGCGAAAATGGATGAAATGGAAGTAGGAGATATTCTTGTAGTCACAGTTGATCATTCCTGTGCTATGAAAAATGTTCCTAACTGGGCCAATGATGAAGGACACATAGTAGAAGTTGAAACTAAAAATAATGGAGAATGGGATATAATTATAGAAAAAACTAAATAAAGGTTGGAATGATATGGAAATTTTTAAAAATTTAGAAGAAAATAAATTTTATAGAAAAATAATGGTAAATCCATGGAGCTATACTACACGGGCGATATTGTTGTCATTACTGGGATTGTTTCATATAGCGGTATTTGAGACATCATGGGTTGTATCTGGAAGTTTTACGGTTTGGGGAGGAAAACTTCTTTATTCATTTGGAGTAGATGTTCCCAAATGGAAATATTTTATAGTCAATCCAGGGTTAAAGAGATCTATTATGATTCCAATTATAAGAAATGGTACAGCCCTTAGAAATATAGGGATAATACTTGGTGCATTAATAGCGGCACTATTAGCTTCAGAATTCAAGATTTCTAAAATAAGAAATAAAAGACAGATAATTGGTGCAGCGGCAGGAGGATTACTTATGGGGATAGGTTCAAGAATTGCATCAGGCTGTAATGTAGGAGCATTTTTCTCTGCATTAATGTCATTTTCTTTAACAGGATGGTTTTTTGGTGTAGCAACTTTTATGGGAGCTGCCATAGGAAGTAAATTGCTTCTTGATTATATTATAAAAAAATAAAAATAGAATCAATGGTAGAATAGAGAAAAATCAGAAAATATTACTAGAAAAAGACTCTATTTATTAGGACTATAGATTTTTTAAAATAACAATAAAAAATAAGAAATGGAGAAAAAAATGAAAATGAAAACAGTTTTATTTGTAATGGCATTACTGATGATGATTGTATCATGTAATAAGAATACAGTAGGAGAAATAAAAATAGATGAAGTATTAAAAAATCTTGACAATCCCAAATATGTATTTGTAGACAACAGGGATGACAGTTTTTATAATGGATTTAAGGAAAAGGGGGTAAAAAGAGGAGGACACATAAAGGGAGCAGTTCAGTTTAATTGTGCTATTTTTGATTATATAGAAGAGGATAAATTTGAAAGTTATGTAGGGGCAAAGGGTATAACAAAGGATAAGACAGTTGTATTTTATGGAACTGAGAGAGAGACATTAAACTGTATAAGTGGAGAGTTTGCAGCAAGAGGATATAAGACAAAAATATTTGACGGATTTAAAGAATATGCAAATAATGAAAAAAATCCAATGGAATCTTTTCCTAATTTTCAGTTTAGTGTGTCACCGGAATGGGTAAATGAAGTTATACAAGGGGGAAAACCTGAGACATATACTAATGACAAATTTATGGTATTTGAAGTATCCTGGGGTCCACTGGAAAAGGCGGAAGGATACAAGAAAGCACATATTCCAGGATCGTACCATTTTAACACTGATTGGATAGAAAATGAGCCAGTATGGAATTTAAGTGAACCAGCTGTAATTGAAAAAAACTTACTTGCAGCTGGAATAACATCTGATAAGACGATCATACTCTACTCAGCAGATCATTCAGCTGCATACCGTGTTTTTCTCGCATTGAAATGGGCAGGAGTTAAAGATGTCAGAGTACTGAATGGAAACCTTACAACATGGACTGATAAAGGGTTTACTACAGAAACAAAGGAAAATATCCCTGCTGCTGAAAAAGCTTTTGGAGCTGTGATACCTGTTCATCCTGAATATGTAATTGCAATGCCGGAAGAAGCAAGAAAAATGCAAAAGGAAGGGCTAAAACTTATAAGTAACCGTTCATGGGAAGAATACATAGGAGAAATTAGCGGATATGATTATATTCCTGGAAAGGGAGAACCAATGGGAGCAATCTGGGGATTTTCTGGAGTAGATGCCTCAAATATGTCAGATTATCTTGATCCTGACGGGACATTAAGAAATCCTAAAGAGATATTTGACTTATGGAAGGGTCAGAATATGCTGAAAGGAGACAAACTGGCATTCTACTGTGGAACAGGATGGAGAGCATCTATACCTTGGTTTATTACTAAAATAGCGGGATGGTCTGATACTTATGTTTATGACGGTGGATGGAATGCATGGCAAATGAATGCAGAAAATCCAGTTCAAAAGGGAGCTCCAAATAATATGAAAAAACCTGATGCAAAAAATAATTATGGAAAAATTGAGAGAAAGGCAAATGCAACTTGTAGGGGATAATCTTTTATAGAATAATAAAGATTAATTAAATAAATTTTATTTTCAAGGTTAGGTCGTTTAATATATTTAAATAGAGAAATAATTTTGGAGGTATAAAAATGAGTGAAAAAATTGACACAACAAAGTACACAAGAGAAGAACTTGTACAGAAAATAAGAAAGGATTCTGAGGAACTTTTTCAAAGTGGTACATTTTTCTGTAGTGAAGCGGTAGTTACAGTAATTAATAATTATCTAGGACAGCCTTATCATCCTGATATAGTTAAAATGGCAAGTGGATTTCCTATAGGGATGGGAAAGGCAGGTTGTCTGTGCGGAGCCGTTTCAGGAGGACAGATGGCTTTAGGTATTGTTTATGGAAGAACACAAGGAGAAGCAATGGAAGAAAAAATGTTTGAAGAATCAAAGGGTCTTCATGATCACGTTATAAAGGATTACGGTTCATGTTGTTGCCGTGTAATGACAAGACAATGGAAGGGAGACGAGTTTAAAAGTCCTGAAAGGAAAAAACATTGTGTTGCAATAACAGGTAATGTAACCCAATATGTGGCTGAGAGATTAATTGATGAAAACAAAATTCCATGTAAAGCGGAGTAAATTAAAAATTAGTCTACAGTAAAGTTCCAATATAAAAATTGAGTTTATTTGAAGTTATTAAAAATTATTAGCTATTTTCAGATAAATGAACTTTTTAGAAAATTAAAAGTATCCAAAACTAAAATAATGAAAATTTTGGAAAATATTAATTTTAAAAGGAGAAATTAATTTTGCAAATGGCTGAAAACAAAATTATATAGAGGAGATGATTTTTATGTCAAAAAAATTTGATGTAGTAATTAAAGGGACAACTATGGGAGTAGGAGAAAAAGCTTTAACTGAGAATCTTTTGAAAGGGTTTGTACACACATTAACAACTAAGGAAAAACTTCCTGAACATGTAATATTATACGGAGAAGGGGTAAAGCTTGCCGCTACAGGGTCCTTTTGTTTAGATGACCTAAAGGATCTGGAGCAAAAGGGGGTAAAAATACTTTCATGTGGAATATGTGTGGATTATTATGAACTTTCAGATGATATTGAAGTGGGAGGAATCACTACTATGGGTGAAGTAGTGGATATATTTTCAGCAAGTGACTCTGTAATAGAGCCGTAATAGGAAGGTAACTGGATGAGTAGCAGATTTCTTCCATTTACGACAACTCTTATGGGAAGTATGCCCAGATCCCAGGAACTTCTTGACTTAAAGGAGAAATCACAGCATGACAAAGGACTGTTGTCCCAATATAGGGAGCTGGTCTACAACGAAACAAAAAAATTAATAGACCTTTATGAAAGAACGGAATTAGATGTAATCGTAAGCGGTGAACTTGCAAGAGACAATTATATGAGTTATGTGGCAGAACATGTATCAGGAGTAAAGCTTATGTCCATGGAGGAAATAAAGGCATTGACAGAATCATCAGAAGGCTTTGATAAAAGCCTGAAAAAAATGGATGCCGCAGACAATACCATGAACAGCCCTGTGTGTATAGGGAAAATAAATACAGAGGCGGAACTGGATGCTGGAGAACTTCAGATATTAAAGGACAATAGCAGTAAACCCTTCAAGGCTACGTTACCAAGCCCTTACTTGCTTACAAGGTCAATGTGGCAGAAGACATTATCAAAGCAGTTTTATAAAAATAGGAAGGAATTAGGGCAGGATGTGGTAAAGCTCCTTATTAACGAAATAAGGCGGATAGTCTCAATGGGGGCCGCAGTAATCCAGATAGATGAACCTATACTGTCAGAAGTAGTATTTGTAAAGGGCGAAAGTGATGCTTCATTTTATTGAGGAGCTCTTTCTGAAAAGGTCAAGGTTGACCGGGAACTGCAGTTTGTAAATGATTTATTACAACCTATATTTGAAGAAATAAGAAAGCATGACAATGTATTAAGTGCCATGCATGTATGTCGTGGAAACTGGACGGTGGATGAAACGGTATTACTGGAAGGGGCATATGACAGACTAGGAAGTTTTTTTGATCAGCAGGATGTAGATATGCTGGCTTTAGAATTTTCTACCCCTAGGGCGGGAGAAGTGGATAAACTTTTCCAAAATAACTTTTTAAAGAGGAAAATTCATCTTGGGCTGGGATGTCTAAATCCAAGAAGTCCTGTGGTGGAAAATCCTGAAAAGATAGTGGAACAGGCGGAAAAGGTACTTAAATATCTTCCCCCTGAAAAAATATGGCTGAATCCGGACTGTGGTTTTGCAACTTTTTCAAAGAGACCACTTAACCCTCTTCAAATTATTGAGAAAAAGATAGAAGCTATGGTTACAGCTTCTAAAATATTGAGAGATAAACATTGCAGGTAGGTAAAAATATGGAAAATGAAAAGATAATTTATTTTGATAATGCTGCCACCACTTACCACAAACCTGAAGAAGTTATTGAAAGTGTACTGTACGGTTTAAGGTATATGGGAAATAATGGAAGAGGAGTAAATGAAACGGCAATAAATACGGCAAGAATAATATTTGACGCAAGGGAAAAACTTACGCAATTTTTTAATGGTGAAAATTCCAGGCGTCTATCCTTTACCTCAAATGCAACGGAAGCATTAAATACAGTTATAAAGGGCGTACTTACAGAGAAACATCATGTTATCACTACGGAGGTGGAACACAATTCTGTGTTACGTCCTCTTTATGAACTTAGGGAAAAGGGACTTGGAATAACCTTTTTAAAGAAGGAGGAGGTATTCAAATTTAATCCTGAAAATATAAAAGGATATTTAAGAGAAAATACAAAGGCATTTATATGCACCCATGCCTCAAATCTTACAGGGGATATACTTGATATTGAAAATATAGGGAAATTCTGTCGTGAAAACGGAATACTTTTTATATTGGATGCATCCCAGAGCGCAGGAGTAATCCCTGTGGATATAAAGGCACAAAATATAGATATATTATGTTTTACAGGACATAAAGGACTGCTTGGCCCTCAAGGAACCGGTGGGATATACGTGACTGAAGGGGTGGAAGTAGCCCCACTAAAAACAGGCGGAAGTGGTATGGAAACCTATAAAGAACATCATCCTGAAAATATGCCGGAAAGGCTGGAGGCAGGTACATTAAATGGTCATGGGATAATAGGACTTAGGGCAGGGGTAGAATATATAGTAAAAACAAGTATTGAAGGTATCTACCAAAAAAAAGAGAAGCTAATGTGGAAATTTTATTATGGAATAAAGGATATAAAGGGTATAAGGATATACGGAAATTTTTTTGAGGGTAATAAAAGGATAAAAAGAGTTCCCATAGTGACTATAAATATGGGAGATATAGAATCAGGAGAACTATCGGATGTTTTAAATGAAGAATATGGTATTATAACAAGGGCAGGAGGACATTGTGCTCCACTTATGCACAAGTCCTTAGGTACAGAAGAACAGGGAAGTGTGAGATTCAGTTTTTCCTATTTTAATACAGAGGAAGAAGTGGATATTGCAATAAAGGCACTGAAGGAAATTTCAGAGGAAATTTAAAAAATATAATATTTAAGAAGGTAATTAAAAAATTAATTATACTATACAAGGAGTGTGAAGACAATGGATTTTTTAAATTCCAGAAAAGGATTATTTATTTTGGGAATTGCTACGGGATTAGTAACTATAATGCTTGCAGCATCAGGAAATCCTAAAAATATGGCAATATGTGTGGCATGTTTTATAAGGGATATGTCGGGTGCCATGAGATGGCATAATGCAGCTGTGGTTCAGTATTTTAGACCTGAAATAGTAGGGATAGTAGTGGGTTCTTTTCTTATATCCATATTTACAGGGGAATATAAGGTAAAATTTACATCAGGAAGTGCATTTGTATTGAGATTTATAGGCGGAATAACTATGGTACTGGGTGCATTGGTGTTTTTGGGATGTTCCACTAGAATGGTTCTACGTATGGCAGCAGGAGATATAAGTGCCTATATAGGACTAATTGGATTGGCACTGGGAGTAGGTACAGGTGCTCTTTTCCTGAAGAAGGACTATTCACTGGGGGAAAAAAAGGAGATAACAAAGGCGGCAGGGGTAATTTTTCCTGGCGTACTGGTTATACTGCTTATACTAAGTGTTACTACTACTTTTTTTGTGACAAGCACAAAAGGTCCTGGAAGTATTCACGCACCATTTATGATTTCCTTAATCGGAGGAAGTTTGGTGGGGATACTGGCACAAAGGAGTAGGATGTGCTTTACAGGGAGCTTTAGAAATCTATTTTTTATGAAAAACTTTGATATGATAATACCCATCTTTGGGATGTTCCTTGTGGTATTTATTTATAATATTGCTAAAGGACAGTTTAGCTTTGTTCCATACGGTCCGATAGCCCATCCGCAGACCATATGGAATATTCTTGGGATGTATGTGGTGGGATTGGCAGGAACATTACTTGGAGGATGTCCGCTAAGACAAGTGGTTCTTGCGGGTCAGGGTTCTATAGACTCTGTAGGAACTGTACTTGGAATGTTTGTAGGAGCGGCCATGGCACATAACTTTAAAATAGCAGCAGCGGCGGCAGCAAAGGCTACTGAAAAACCTCCAGCTGTGGCGGGAGGTCCTGGAATAAACGGACAGATTGCCATATTTGTATGTATTATAATTTTATTAATTATAGGATTTATAGGTACAAGAAAAGGAAAAATAAATGTTTAAGAAGTCATTAAAGATAATAATAACCTTCTCAACTACTTCAGAAGCTCTAAAAATGGAAAAGGTATGTAAGGTAAACCAAATAAAGGGAAGACTTATACCAGTTCCCCGTGAGATATCTGCAGGCTGTGGTATGGCATGGAGTAGTGAAGTTGAATTGAAGGAGAAACTTGTAAGGATAACGGTTGAAAATAATATTAAAATTAATGGAATATATGAAATGATGAAATAAAATACTAATAAATAATGTTTGAAATGTTGCATTTCTGAAATTTATGTTGTATAATTTATATTGTTGATGGGAGTGGATGAGTTCTGGTGTGCTCTACGGTCTTCAAAACCGGTGTGAGGGGTTAGGAGCCTCTTAGGTGGGTTCGATTCCCACACATTCCCGCCAATATTGTTATTTAATAAAAAATTATATATATTAATTTTAATGTTTTTAAATAATTTAGGTTGTCTAAAGAAATGCCTGTTGTCCTTGCTATTCAGTAACTATGACAGTAAAGGCTGACTTAGGCAACTTTCTTTTATTTATCATAGTTAAGAAATTTGAAAGGAAAAAGATGAGTGATAAAAAATTAAATATGATAGTATGTGGGGGATGAAACTCTAAAATAGGGCCGGGAGCCCTGTCAGATCTGTTAAAGGATTTACCTAAAAAAGAGGATAAAAACCTTATAGTGGGATATGAATCTTCTGATGATGCAGCAGTCTATAAAATATCAGAAGATAAGGCGATTATTCAGACTTTGGATTTTTTTACAACAATGATAAATGATCCTTATCTATATGGACAGATTGCAGCGACAAATGCCCTAAGTGATATTTATGCTATGGGAGGTGAAGTGATATCTGCACTTAATATAGTGGCATTTCCTGAAAATATGGATATGGAAATATTGCATCAGATACTAAAGGGAGGAGCAGAAAAGGTACACGAAGCCGGTGGAGTTCTTGCAGGAGGGCATTCAATCCACGATGCTACTCCTAAATATGGACTATCAGTAACGGGGGTTATTCATCCCGATAAGATTTTACGAAATAACGGTTGTAAGGAGGGGGATACCCTCGTGGTAACCAAACCGTTAGGGGTAAGTATTATAAATTCCGCTCATATGATAGGAGAGTGTTCCGAAGAGGCATTTGCTACCTGTATAAAGCAAATGACTACTCTAAATAAATATTCAGCAGAAATAATGAAGGAATACCCTATTAACAGCTGTACAGATATAACAGGTTTTGGATTTGCAGGACATTTGATAGAAATGCTAGATGGCCAATATTCGGCGGAGATTTTTTCTACGAAGGTTCCTATTCTTCCAGAAGCCCGTAAATGTGTGGAGAATTTTGTGATAACAGCAGGGGGACAGTTAAACAGAAATTATCTTCAAGATAAGATAGAATTTAAAGTGA
This sequence comes from Leptotrichia sp., assembly GCA_041815005.1. GTDB lineage: Bacteria > Fusobacteriota > Fusobacteriia > Fusobacteriales > Leptotrichiaceae > Leptotrichia_A. The sequence goes on from JBGXYD010000001.1 coordinate 11,546, forward strand.
AGGATTTTCCTCTAGAAGAAATACTTTATGATCCCCAGACTTCAGGAGGTCTTCTTATAAGTCTTCCTGAACAGTATTCAAAGGAACTTCTGGAAAAACTTAACAGGCTTGAAATAAAAAGTAGCATAGTGGGCAGGGTCATAAAAAAACAGGAAAAAGATGTTATAGTAGTGTAATAAAGGTATTTGTAAAAAGATGTATTTTTTGAGAAATCAAAAAGTATTAAAAAAATAAAAATAGAATCGTAAGTAAAATGGAGAAAAATCAAAAATATTAATGAGAAAGACTTTATTTATTAGAATTTATACACTTTTAAAAATAATAGAAGTTATGATAATAAGCGGAGGATTGAAATGAAAAGAATACTGATTACCATAACGGTAATAATGATGTTACTAATATCAACAGCAAGTTGTAGAAATAAACCAACACAGGAAGGAAAAACGACAGAGCAGCAGAAGACAGAGAAAAAGTCTGATGTCAAGTCTCAGATAACGTTTAGTGGCTCCTCTACTCTTGCACCGGTTATAAGTAGAATATCGACTTCATTTATTGAAAAATATGTTACATGGGATAAGGTGGATTCTTCTTTGCCTAATGAAAATATTACGATATATGTTTCGGCAGGAGGTTCTGGAGCAGGAGTAAAGGCAGTAGTGGATGAAGTAGCTGACTTTGGGATGCTTGCAAGGGATATAAAAGATACTGAGAAGGAGAAAATAAAAGATGTAAAAATAGTAACTTTAGGAATGGATGCCTTAACAGTTTCAGTAAATCCTGAAAATAAATATATTCAGTTAAAGGGTGGAAATATAACAAAAGATGAAATTATAAAAATATTTTCAGGTGAATATAAAAAGTGGAGCGATCTCGATCCATCCTTGCCTACTGATGATATAGTAGTTGTAACTCGTGATTTAAGTGGTGGAGCTCATGAAGTATTTCAAAAACAGATAATGGGTAATAAAAATGTAAGGGAAGATGCGATACAGGCACCCACAATGGGGTCTTTGGTATCAAAAATAATTGAAAATAAGAATGCCATAGGTTATGCCTCCTTTGGTATAACAAACCAGAATACAGGAAAACTTATACCATTAAAAGTTGACGGAGTAGAACCTACAGAAGCGAATATCTTAAACAAGTCATATTATATTTCAAGACCTTTAATAATAATTAAGGGTGGAGAATTTTCAAAGACTGAAAAAATATTTGTAGATTTATTAAAATCAGAAGAAGGAAAAAAGACTATAAAGGAAATGGGATTTATTCCAGTTTCAGAATAGAAGTATTTAGGATGGGAAAGGTTTAAACCAGACAGTGAGGTAAAAAATTGAAAAATACTTTTAGATATTCAATATATTTTCTTACAACATTGTCGATGCTTATTATATTAATATTATTAATATATCTTTTTATAGAATCACTTCCCTATTTTAGGGAGGAAGGAATAGTAAAATTTATATTTGGGAATAAATGGAGAGCAGCTGGATCCAATCAAAGTTTTCAGATATTTAACATCTTGTATGCAGGATTTTATATCTCACTCTTGGCATGCATCATATCCTTCCCATTTTCATACGGTTTTTCCCTTTATATATGTTTTTACTCTGGAGGTATCATTAAAAAGTTATTGGTATGGATTGTAAATATTCTTTCAGGGATACCCTCCATAATATATGGCTTTTTTGGAATGACAGTTATATTAAAAAAGGTAGAAAATGTATTTTCAATGTCTACAGGAGAGTCTATACTGGCAGGAGCACTTATACTGTCAATAATGATAATCCCCTTCTTTGTATCAGGATCTATAGAAAGGATGGAAAAAATTAAGGGAAAATATGGGAAAGATTCGGATTCACTAGGAGTAACAAAGGAATATTTTATATTGAAACTAGTCCTGAAGGAAACTGTACACTCAATAATAAATTCATTTCTGCTTTCCTTTGCAAGGGCAACGGGAGAAACGATGGCAGTAATGATGGTAATAGGAAATTCTCCCCAAACACCACGTATTTTATCAAAGGCTGAAACTATACCTGCACTTATAGCATTGGAGATAGGGATGAGTGAAGTGGGAAGTAAACATTATTCAGCACTCTTTGCTTCAGGATTTATATTGTTATTATCTGTTATGGTAATAAATATAGCTTTTTTCATATTAAATAGAAATAGGAGAATGACTATTGAGAAATAAAGATATACTAGTAAAATCATTAATTTATATATGTGCTATGACTGTTATTTTCATAGCATGTTACATTGTATATTACATAATAATTAATGGAATTTCTGAAATTAATATAGATTTCTTATTGAAAAATCCAGAGGGGATACCCCCTGGAAAAGAAGGAGGAATAAAAAATGCCATTAAGGGTTCAGTATTCCTTATGATTATATCAATTGTATTTTCGTTACTTCTTGGGGTTAGTTGTGGAATATACAGGATAGTATACTGTAACTCAAAAATAATATATACCATTATTGGTTTAATAATACAGTGTATATCATCAATACCTTCCATAATAATCGGATTGTTTGTGTACGGATTTTTTATAGTTACATTAAATATACCGAAAAGTATGCTGACTGCTGGCATTTCACTTGGAATAATGGTCTTTCCCTTTGCAGAAAGGCGTATAGAAAAAATAATTCTGGATATAGATAGAAAAATAATAAGGGAAAGTAATTCATTAGGGGTAGATAAAGATTATATGTGTAGAAAACTTATACTTCCCATAATAAAAAGGGATATTATATCGGTAGCAATACTAGCAGGGAGTCATGCTATAGGTGCTACAGCTCCCATACTTCTGACAGGAGCAGTATTTACAGGGGGAAGTTCAGATAAACTACTTCAGCCTGTAATGGCACTTCCTTTTCATCTAAATATGCTTCTTGGACAGACGGCTTTACATGGAAAGGCTTATGCAACAGCTTTTGTGTTAATATGTATATTGATAATTTTACATGTACTGTCTGAAATTATACTGAACAAGGCTGGAGGAAAAATAATTGAATATATTGGAAATAAAAGATGTAAGCATAAGGTATGAAAATAAAGAAATATTGAAAAATATAAATATAGATGTACTAAAAAATGAAATTCTTTGTATTATGGGACAGTCAGGTTGCGGTAAATCTACACTTCTTTCCTTAATTAATGGTTTTTTGAAGGAAAATGGTGGAGAGTACACAGGTAATGTGTTTTTTAAAGGAAAAGATATGAGTTTGATAAAGCTGATAGAGATAAGGAGAAGTATATCAACCTTATTTCAGGATTCGCAGCCTTTTCCCCTGTCTGTCGAAAAAAATATACTTTATCCAATAGAGTTTTATGAGGGGAAAATAAAGGATAGGAAAGAAAGGGTAAAAAAATATCTTAAGGCTGTAAATCTGTATGAGGAATTAAAGGATAACCTTAAAATGCCAGCAGTAAAGCTTTCAGGGGGACAAAAACAGAGGCTCTGTATAGCAAGAATGCTAACTACATCCCCTGATATTCTCATTTTTGATGAGCCATGTTCTTCTTTAGATATTGAAAATTCAAAAATAATAGAAAATTTAATAAAGAAATTATCCGAAAAATATACAATAATACTGACTACTCATAATATTGAACAGGCGGAAAGAATAGCGGATAGAAAAATTTTTATAGATAAAAATAAACACACAATAAGGATATAAAAATTTAAAAAATTATATTTCTAAAGGAAATAATAAATAATCAAAATTATAGTAAAACAGGAGGAAAACATTATGGGAAAATATAAGCTGGACGCAAAGGGGATGGCATGCCCGTTACCTGTGGTAAAAACAAAGAAACTGTTGGAAGAGTATAATGAAGTGGAAACAACGGTAGATAACTTTACCGCGACACAGAATCTTGGAAAGCTGGCAGAACAGTTAGGATACGAAATTAATTTGAAGGAAATAAGCAGCAGTGAATATATAGTTACAATATCCAAGAATGAAGGAGTCTCTGAAAACCTTATAGATACTTCACAGGACAGATGTGTTATTCCAGTAATACAGGCAAAGCGTGCATTGGAAAAGGAAAAAACGGTCAACCTTCTGGTAAAAGGAAAAGAAAATGCTGATAAGGTAATGGAATTTGCCATAGAAAATGGGTATAGACTGGATTCAAGTGAGGAAAACGGAGTATATAAAATAACAATAGAAAAAGGAGAAAATGAAGAAATGTCCCAATTTCTTCAAGTTAAGGACGAAAATTACATAGTTGTAATAAATAAAAGGATAATGGGACACGGAAGTGAAGAGTTGGGGAAAAAATTGATTAAAGGGTTCTTATATGCTTTGACTGAACAGGAATTACTGCCTAAGAAAATACTTTTTTATAATGAAGGGGCTCTTTTAGTGGACAGGGAAAGAAGCCATGTGCTTAATGAACTGGAGGAATTGGAGGAAGCCGGAGTTGAAATATTCTGCTGCGGTGCATGTAAGGATTTCTATAGTGTAGATCTTGCTGTGGGAAATACAACAAATATGTATTTCATGGTAGAAGATATGAGAAAAACTAATAGAGTAGTGCGTCCTTAGGGGGAGATGATGAAAAAGGAAGGATTAGTAGTGTTTTACGGAACTCATGAAGCCATAAAGGCTGATAATGTATCATCAGAAAAGGGGATTAACTCAGGGCTTATTCCTACTCACCCCAGTATAACATTGGGATGTGGTTTTATGCTAAGAACGAGCTGGGAAAATTTCAGTAATCTTGTGAAAATATTGGAAGAAGAGGGAATAAGATACAAAGCTCTTTACTATTCAATAAAGAAGGGGATAAAGAGGGAAACTGTACTTCTGTATGAAGAATAGAAAAAACGTTTGGGACATTATGTAAGAGAAAGAGGGAAAGATGTATGAAAAATGATGATAGGTTTGTAAGTAATGTAGTTATAGGAACGGCAGGACATATTGATCATGGGAAAACCACCTTAATTAAGGTACTTAGTGGAATTGAGACAGATACTACTGCTGAAGAGAAGGAAAGGGGAATTTCCATTAATTTGGGATTTGCCTATTTTGACCTTCCCAGTGGTAAAAGATGCGGTGTTGTAGATGTACCAGGTCATGAAAAATTTATAAAGAATATGCTTGCCGGAGTAAGTGGAATTAACCTTGTATTACTCCTTGTGGATTCAAGAGAAGGAATAATGCCTCAAACGAAGGAACATGCTGATATATTGTCATTATTGGGGATAGAAAACTACATAATCATAATGACTAAAATAGACTTAGTGGAGGAAGACTACAGGGATCTTGTGAGGGAAGATATAGAATCCTATATTAAGGGAACACCTTTGGAAGGTAGTCCCATAGTTGAGGTGGATTCTGTAAGCCGTAAAGGGATAGAGACTCTTTTAAAGATAATTGATGAAAAAACAGAAAATATAGAAAGACAAAAGGAAAGTAGAAATACTCGTATCAATATTGACAGATCTTTTCAGGTGAAGGGATTTGGTACGGTGGTGACAGGCACATTGATAGAGGGGAGCATATCCGTAGGAGATGAACTGGAAATATACCCCAGTGGGCTCAAAACAAAAGTTAGAAATATTCAGGTACATGAAAGAGATGTAAAAACTGCATATGCAGGACAAAGGACAGCCATAAATCTAAATAACGTAAAAATGGAGGAAGTAGGGAGAGGTTCCACTCTTGCAACTCCAGACACCCTTATAAGGACATATATGCTTGATACGGAAATAAAGATAATAAAGGATTCAGATAATGAACTTAAACTATGGGACAGAGTACGGGTGTATACTGGTACTGTGGAAGTCATGGCAAGAGTAGTTCCACTAGGTTTGGAGGTTATTTCCCCTGGAAAAAGTGGTTTTGCACAGCTTCGTCTCGAAGATGAGATTTCAGTGAAAAACTATGACAAGTTTATTATAAGAACTTACTCTCCTATGGTAACAATAGGAGGGGGTGTAATACTGGATGCCAGTCCTAAAAAGCATAGCAGATTCAATGAGGAAATATTAAATAAGCTAAAAGTTCAGCTTAAGGGTAACAGTAGGGATCTTGTTGATAATTTTATACTGACAAGACAGGGCTATCTTGTTACAGAAAAGGAAATATCAAAGTCATTGGAACTAACTTTGGAAGATGTGAAAAGAGAACTGGAAATTCTTGTGGAGGAAAAAGTTCTTTACGAAACGTCCTTTGGGTATCTTCATAGGAAAAAATATGAGGATTTACAGGAAAAAATGATTTCCCTAGTGTCAGACTATCATAATAAATATAAGCTAAAACCAGGAATACCGAAGGCAGAGCTTCTATCTAAATTTAAAATTGCTCAGAAGGAGTTGACTGTAGTATTGGATTTACTTATGAAAAACGGAATTCTCAAGGGGGAAGGAAGTTTTATAGGATTGTCTAACTTTGAAATTAAGTATGATGAAAAGCAGCTTCAACATAAACGACGTATAGAAAAGGCACTTCTTGAAAGTAAGTTTACTCCTCCGTCAATCAAGGAATTGATACAGGGATCAAAGGCAGTAATGGAGCTTTTTGACTCTCTGGTAGGAAATACAATTATAAGGCTTGATGAGAATACAGCACTTCATGTAAAGGTGTTTGAAGAAGCAAAGGAAAAAGTTATGGAACACTTTAAAAATAACAGTAAAATGATGTTGGCAGAGTTTAGGGATATGACAGGATCAAGCAGAAAATATGCCCTTCCAATACTGGAATATATGGATAAACAGGGGATAACCAGAAGGGTTGAGGACTATAGGATATTAGGAAAACAGAGTCAGGAGAAGTAGATATGAAGCATTTATTATCAAAGATACCAGCAATAAATACTATTTTATTGACCGACAGTGTAAAAAGATTGCTTTCAGAGTATCCTGAAAGGGTTGTGAAGGATGCAATAAAAAAGGAAGTAGAAGATATTAAAAATTTGATTTTAAAAGGGGAACTGTCAGAAGTTCCTGAACTTGATAAAATAAACCAAATGGTAGAAAAAGAAGTCAAAAAGCATGACCAGTTTTCATTAAGAAGGGTCATAAACGGGACAGGAACAATCCTGCACACAAATCTAGGTCGTAGCCTTTTAAGTGAAAGTGTGAAGAAAAACCTTATAAATACTGCTTTTAATTATTCCAATCTTGAATTTAATATTGATGAGAAGACACGAGGAAGCAGGTACGACCATTTAACAGAAATTATAAAAAAACTAACTGGAGCAGAAGATGTCCTTGTGGTAAACAATAATGCAGCAGCAGTAATGCTTACCCTAAATACACTTTCATCAGGAAAAGAAATAGTAGTTTCAAGGGGAGAACTTGTGGAAATAGGAGGAGCCTTCCGTATACCGGAAATAATTAAACTAAGTGGCGGAATCCCTTATGAAATAGGAACTACAAATAAGACCCACCTAAGAGATTATGAAAATGCTATCAATGAAAATACAAGTATATTGTTAAAGGTTCATACTAGTAATTACAAAATAATGGGATTTACAAAGGAGGTATCCAATGATGAGATTGTTAAGTTGGCACATGAAAATAATCTTATTGCCATAAATGATCTTGGAAGTGGACAATTTTTGGATCTTAGACCTTTCGGACTTTCTTATGAGCCTACTGTAAAGGAGGTTTTAGATAGTGGAATGGATATAGTAACCTTCAGTGGAGATAAACTGCTTGGGGGACCTCAGGCAGGAATAATTGTAGGAAAAAAGAAATATATAGAAAAAATGAAGAAAAATCAGCTTACACGTGCCTTGAGAGTAGACAAGATGACCATTGCCACATTGGAGGCTACCCTTAAGATATATCTTGATGAAGAGAGAGCATGTAAGGAAATTCCCACACTAAATATGATATCTGTTTCCAAGGAAGAACTGGAAAAGAAAGCGGAAAAATTTGTTCAAAGGATAGAAGGATTGGGATTTACAGCAGAAATAACTGAAGATAAGGCAGAAGTTGGTGGAGGAAGTTATCCTGCAACTTTTCTTGAAAGTATTGCTGTAAGGTTGACCCATAGTGTAAGAACCGCTGTAGAGCTGGAGGAGGATCTTCTGAAAAAGGTAGAAATACCTGTTATTACCCGTATAAAAGAAAACAGCATTATTTTTGACATGAGAACTTTACGTGAAGATGAATTTGACCTAGTAAGAGAGAGCCTAGTTAAAATAGTAAAATAAAGAAGAAGGAAAGTATAGGTTAAATAAATAATTGAGGAAGTAAAAGCCAATAGCTGACACTTCCTTTTTACCTTTAATTTATATTATTTTTATTCTGTATTTCCAAAAGCTTTATCTTACTTCTTCATTATACCTTCACCTTTAACTTATATTTTTTAGGCTGTATTCCCAAAAGATGATAAAGAATAGATTTATTCGGTAATAAATCATTAATTCCGAGGAAGAACAAGATTTATCCTATAATTTAACAATTCTTCGGTAAAAAGCTGCTCAGTAATTACCGTTTGATTTGATATATAAGCCACTTGAAGCAAGATATTATTTTTTCTATTGAAATAAAGAAGAGATCCATTTTCTGGATTTTCCAGTTTTGTCAGTTTGCTTTCAGGTACATTGCTAAAATATTCAAGATATTGTTTGTATATTTTAGTATGCTCAGAAGGTGTTGTCTCGCTACTGTAAACAGAAGAGATAATTCCCTCCTCGGTAAAAACGAAGCTGACCAGTTCTCGATTAATTCCTATTGGATCAGGAAGATTTTCATAGTAAGTTACACCGTTTGATACTAATACAGGTTTTTTCCTGATTGACTTTTCAAGTTGCTCCTGTGTCATGAAAAAACTGAAATTTGAATTTATTTTCATTTCCAGACCTTCAATTTTTGAAGTAGAAAAAACATTTAAAGTAGTTATTATTAAAATTAATAATATTTTTTTCATAAAACCTCCCAAATATTTTATTATGTACTTATAATTTACCG
>JBGXYD010000002.1:0-38281 GCA_041815005.1 Leptotrichia sp.
ACTTTTATAACTTTAAAAATTTATCTGATAATAGCTAAAAATAGAACGGTAATATACAGGTAATATACAAAAAATAACAGTATTAAAGTGTTATTTATCATAAAAAATACCGGGAGAAAAATCACCCGGTATCTTAATTTAATTTTCCAATTCATGGATATCGTAATTCATTATCTGCATATACCCTAAAACATCTTTTTTTTAGTTTATTTTTTCTATTTCTTTTCTCATTTTCTCTATGTTGGTATGTGTGTATTTTTTAGTCATGCTTATATTTGTATGCCCAATTATTCCTGCTATTGCTGCTTCATTATTTGATACATCGCTTATCATTGTGGCGAAGGTGTGTCTTGTATCATGTATCGTGTGAACCATATTCAATTTTTCCATCATTACATTAAATATTTTTGTTCTAAAGGTCACATAAGAGATTTTGGTATTATTCTTATAACTAATCACTAAGTATTCTGTAGGATTATCCATTCTTTTTATTATAAGGGGTAATATTTTAGGATGTATGGGGATAACCCTATTTTTACCAGCTTCTGTTTTACTTCCTCCGGTCAATGTATTGTTTTCTAAATTGATATTCTCTTTTTTCAAACTTAACAGCTCATTTATCCTCATACCTGTGTAGATTAAAATCAATATTGTATCAACATAATCTATTTCATCTATATTTAGCCATAATAAATCTATTTCGTTATCTGTAAAAATTTTTCTTTCGATAACCTTTGTATGTTTCGGCATTATTATAAATTTACTGTAGTTCTTGTCAATGACGTCTAACTTCATGGCATACTCGAATAAAGAATTTAAAACACTTTTTATCATTTTAATAGTCCCTGTTGAAATTTTACCAATTAAACTGTCAATCAGATTCTGCAGATGCACTGTTTTTATGTCACAGACTTTCAGATTCAGTATGGGAATAATGTGGTTATAAGATGTCTTATACGAATTTAATCTTCCTTGGCTGACTTTTCCTCTTTGGGTGTCAACATATCGGGTATATATTTCGTGCAATGTTATCTTGGATAGATTGATATCATATGGATTCGCACTATACAGAGACAGCTGATACATAGCCTCTTTTCTTGTCTCGTAATATCCCAGGTATCTGTATACCTGTTTCCCTTCATCTGTATATCCTACTGTAACTCTTGTGGCAAAAGGTCTTCTCCTCTTGCCCGATAGCTTTACCACGGATCCATACCCATTTGGATTTTTCATAAAAAAATCACACTCCTTGTATTGTATTTTAAAGGTTTGTGTGATATACTTTAACTGGTTAGTGTGTGTCGTGTATATCACACATATTCTGAGGTCCTGTTGGTCGCAGGGCCTTTTTATATTTATTATTATATTTCAGGCTCTATATCATAATCGACAATTTTAAAATCTCCTCCTGTTACAGTTGGTCCTGAATCTAGAGCATTAATAGGGTATTCAGTAAATTCTATGACAAACATCTCTCTAGTTTTAGGGTGGTGTCCTGTCACTCTGTATAATCTTTCTTCTCCCATACATTCTTCGTTTTCATATGAACTAACATCATAATCTAACTCATCTACATCTACATCAAAAGTTTTTCCACCTTTTTTTAAAATCAACTTTGTAAATTTCATAGCATTCCCTCCTTATATTTATTTCAACCCGGCCTGGGCTTTTGCTACCGCCTTGTTATTTTGAAAAGTGACATTTCCACTTGATCCAGCAGTGCCGTTTCCGTACCACGTCACTATCACAGTCTTGTATTTACCAGTTCCAGACTCCGATCCTATTTTTCCTTCGCCGCCCGTAATGTTTTTAACTTCTTCATATGACATTCCCATTTTTATCCTGTTGAATTCCTCTAATGTTATATATTCAGACTCGTTTGCTACACCTGATATCTCATTCTGTATCCCTTTGTTAAGTTTCCCAGCCAGGAATACAGTTGCCACTCCTCCGATAACTAGAAAAAAGAAAAACATAATAACTGCAATCAGGCATCCCATGAAAAAGTTTGGTTTACCTTTTACGTAATACACTTTCCCATCTTCTCCGATAATTTTCTTCGCCATTAAAATCAACTCCTTTTATAAATACTTTTTTAATTCTTCTAACATCTGAATATCATATTTTGATAGCTCATCACCATTAATCTCACTATTAAATAACAATGTTGCTGCAAAAATATTTGCCTCATTCTCAATTTTATTAGTTCCAAATAAATAACTTTCTTTCATAAACACTGCCTCTTTGAAGTTCTGTTGTGCATGTCCCAGCTCATGTGAGCATACTACCATTTGTGAAAATTCAGATATATTACTATTAATAAATATAGTCTTTGTCCCACCGATACATGTGTACAGTCCTAGCCATGCCTTAAAGTCGAGATAGATTATCTGAATTTTCTGGGCTTTTGCGATTCTAAAGGGGCTATTTGTCCCATATTCCTCAATTAAAGATTCCGCCACTTTTTTAAAACATCTTTTCCCCATGCAAAAAACCCCTTTATTTTTTATTCTTATCCCGCTGGCTTATTAAGATATCAACTACTGACTGCTTGAAAAGTGCCATGTCGTGCTCCTCATCCACATCACTGAAGAAGAGCTGCCTGTTAACCCCAGTTATTTTGTTGAATTCTGCAAGTTCTGTCTCAGTCAGCATTGACGTATCAACAAAATAAGGATTTTCTTTAGATTCGTAAACGTAATCCCCTAATAGTTCAGCAGGGTTTAATTTTAAAGCATTTGCTAGAATCTCAAGTTTGTCAATCGATATATTTTTGATGTGTCCTGTTTCATATCTGTTTAGAGACGAAGAACTAATTCCAGTCAACTCAGATAATTTTTCATATGAATAGCCTAGAGCAATTCGTTTTTCTTTGATTTTTTTTGATATTCTTTCTCTCTTTTCCATAATTGGACTCCTATATTAGATATTATACAATATTTTTTCAAAAATGCAATATATTTTTTAAAAATTTTAAAATTTTTTTGCATTTTTGGGTTGACAAAGAAAAAAACTTGTTGTATACTATTCATATCCCAAATATGCAATAGAATGGAGGTGGTTGTATTGAACTTTGACAAATTAAAAGGTTTAATGAGAGAAAAAAAGGTAACTCAAGAAGATTTGGCGTCAAAGCTGTGTATATCAATACAGAGTTTAAATTCTAAATTAAATGGCAAATCATCTTTCAGCCTAGATGAGGCTAAAGTTATAATAGAATATCTTGAAATAAAAGATATTCAATCTTATTTTTTTGTCTGATTCATCCCAAAAATGCAACAAAATTTAAAAAAAAAATAAAACTAAAGAAAGAATGGTGATTAAAAAAAATGAATGATCTGTATGATTTATTGTCAGATATTTTCGGGGAGAAAAATATTGAATTAATAAAATACGGTATAAAAAACAACATACCTGTTCATGTAATAGGAGAACAGGGAACAGGGAAGTCCTTTTTCGTGGAATATATGCAGGAATTGGCAAAGAATAAAGGTATAGAACTAAAATTAACAGAACCAGCAAGTCTTTATGATGAGGGATATCCAGAGGAAGAAATGGCAAATGTATACTGGGATTATATACCTCCAAGATTTAATGGTATCGTTATAAGAACAAAAGGCACTCCCTTTCGTCGAAGTGCCCATGCTATTGAATTATTTACTGTTTATGGAGATGTTGTCCACGAATTCTTTTTCTCACATAAACATTAAAGTAGTGCCTTACTTGATCCCCAGTCTTAGAAGGGTCAACTACAACAGCTTTAAAACCTGCCTCAATCATGGCTTCAGTAAAGCATTTTGATGTTATATGCTGTGTGTTTTCAGGTGCCCTAAATTGCTGTTTTAGGTTATAGCATGTGGCGAAACCACTTCTATTAATGTTTTTTTGAACAGAGAAATTATCTGAAATATATTGTAAAAGTGCGGTCTTATTGATCTCAGATAAGTCATTAAAATGTTCGATGTTAGTATGGTGTGCCATGCGGAAAAATACCTCCTTTCTAAAAAGATATTTAATTATAGCATAGAATGCGAGGAATTATGAAAAATAAGGAGAGTGATTAGAATGGGAAAACTGGTATTTAAGATACCCAAAGAAAGTACGGATGCCGACTATGGGATTCCGATAAGAATAAAAAGATCCATATGGGACATGGTGGATGGAATTTCAAGGAAGACAGGAAAGAGCAAGGTATCCATTCTGGAAAAGATGGTGGAATACGCATATGCGAATACGGTTTTTGAGGAGGAATAGGTATGGAAACTTTAACAGTAGCGGAATGTGCTGAACTCATTGGAAAGAGCCAGCAGTCAGTCAGGATAGGACTACAGAGAGGCTTCTTTAAATTCGGTACGGCGATACAGACTAGGGATTCGACAAGGACGAGACCGAGAGGCTCGTGGGACTATCACATCCCGAAAGCAGCGGTAGAACATTACATGAGGTACGGCAACCTGCCTGTAGTGACAGGGCCTGAAAAGGAAGGATGTGAGAGGAAGAATGAAGAATGAACTTATGTATATGGAAATTAACAGAGTGACAATGAATCTAAAAGATAACAAGATGTCGGAACTTTGCCGAAAAGTATTGGCAAAAATAAGGGAGGTGTACGGGGGAAATTTATCATATGTCACAGAATGTAGACGGCAAGTGATGGTGATTGAATCGAATGGGAAAGTTATCAACATCAATATCATAAAAGGCAGGGATATGAAATACCATATCCACGAAATAACAATCGCAGAAAAGGAGGTTAAAAACAATGACTAAAAACCAAGTAATATGGCTATTCGTATTTGCAATAACTTTGGTGCTGAACAATTCAAAATCATACGATACAGATGTGTTAGTAAAGTTTTCTGCCGATACACTTCTTGTTGGTCTGATTTTGGAGATATTATGGTCGGTAGTAAAATATGGAAGGGAGGATAATGATGGTAAAAATTGAAGGAATTTACTACGAAACTGAAGAAGACTATTATATGATCCTGGATGAACTTTATAAAGATGGAAAGGAAGATGATTAATAATGAAAACAGAAACAAGACTTTTAAAAAATATACCAGTAGGTATCAACGGGAAACTGCATTATGCAGATATAAAGGTGTATCATGATTTGTCTGAAGCTGGATTAGAATTACTTAGAAAATTTAAAGAACCCCCATTAAAATATCAGAAAAAAGCATTGAGGTATATTAATAAAAATTACGGTTTAAAAAAGAAAAAAGCCGATACTGGTAATATCGACTAATCATAAAAGTATAGCAATAAAAGTATAGCACTTGGAAAGGAAAAATGCAAGATGAAATATATAAAGTTAGACGTGAAGAAGTCAATTAAAAAAGCAAAATGTATCCAGCTTTACAAAAAAGATGGAACTGTGAATGTGTTACGGTCGAAAAAGGGAGAAGACTTTACAGAATATGTGAAGGAAAGGCTGAAAAAAGAATATACGAAGCTGGTAATAACCCATGAGAGAGGAAATGTTACGGAAATAGAGGTGTTAAATTGAAATACAGTGAATTTATTAAATCTAAAAATAAAGCCTTTGATGCCCAGGGCATCGAAGTTGACAAGTCTGAACTGAACAGTAACATGTTCGAGTTCCAAAAGGACATCGTGAGATGGGCACTGAAGAAGGGAAGGGCTGCAATATTTGCCGAATGCGGACTGGGAAAGACACTAATGCAGCTGTCATGGGCTGATGAAATCCACAGACGTACAGGCGGTAAAATTTTAATCCTGGCACCGCTTGCAGTGGCACCTCAGACAAAGGAGGAAGGGGAGAAATTCGGAATCAATGTGAACATATGTGAAAGCCAGGATGATGTAAAAGACGGAATAAACATTACTAACTATGAGAAGATTGATAAGTTTGTCGGTAGCAGCTTTCAGGCGGTCGTACTTGATGAAAGCAGCATACTGAAGTCGTTCACAAGCTCGACAAGGAACAAGCTGATAGACAGCTTCTCAGGAGTACCTTTCAGGCTGGCATGTACAGCGACCCCCGCACCGAATGACTACATGGAACTTGGAAACCACAGCGAGTTCCTGGGGGTGATGACAAGGGCGGAAATGCTATCAATGTATTTTGTACATGACGGTGGAGATACAGCAAAATGGAGACTGAAAGGTCATGCCGAGGACGTATTCTGGAACTGGATGGCAAGCTGGGCAGTATTTATTGATAATCCAAAAAACCTTGGCTATGACGTTAGCGGGTATGATTTACCAGCACTAAATATAAATGAAATTATCGTAGATGGCGATGAAGTAACAAGCGAAACTCTTACACTGACCCAGAGGAGACAGGCAAGGAAGGAAAGCATAGAACTGAGATGCAAGGCGGCTGCAGAACTGGTGAACAGCTCTGATGAACAGTGGCTGGTATGGTGTGACCTGAACGATGAGAGTGCCATGCTTAAAAGCATGATATCCGAAGCCGTGGAGATAAGGGGCTCTGACAAAGCCGCACATAAGACAGGTGCAATGCTTAACTTCTCGGACGGACTGATTAAATGCCTGGTGACCAAGCCGAGCATCGCAGGTTTCGGGATGAACTGGCAGCAGTGCCATAACATGATATTCGTAGGACTGTCCGACAGCTATGAGAAATACTATCAGGCTGTGAGGAGATGCTACAGGTTCGGACAGGAGAATGAAGTGAATGTGCATATCGTGATATCAGCCAGGGAAGGTGCCGTAAAGGCAAACATAGAAAGGAAGCAGGAAGATGCTAAAAAGATGCAGGATGCGATGATTAATCTTACAAAAGAAGTAACTAAGAAAGAACTTCAGGTAACGACAAGAATAATGACGGAATATGTTCCGAAAGTTGTCATGGTGTTACCTGACTGGGAGGAGATGAGACAGATATGATGATTTACGTAGCCCATCCTTACGGAGAGGATGGAAAAATCAAAGGAATAAAAATCTATGATGAAAAGGATGTGTTTGAAAATTGGAAATTCTAAATCAGAAAATTGAAGACAGGTACTCCATGTACAACGGCGACAGCGTAGATGTGCTGAAAGGCATCCCCGATAGCAGCATACATTATTCAATATTCAGTCCTCCGTTTGCAAGTTTATACACCTATTCAAACAGTGACAGGGACATGGGCAATTCTGCATCAGACGGCGAATTTTACAAACATTTCAAGTATCTGATAAAAGAACTCTACAGAGTGACAATGCCAGGGAGACTGCTAAGCTTCCACTGTATGGACATACCGATGATGAAGAGCAGGGATGGAGTGATAGGGCTGAAAGATTTTCCGGGAGAGCTGATAAGGATGTTTGCTGAAGCGGGGTTCATCTACCACAGCAGGGTCGTGATATGGAAAGACCCGCTGGTAGAGGCGACAAGGACAAAGGCACTGGGGCTTCTACACAAACAAATCTGTAAGGATTCGACGATGTGTCGTCAGGGGCTGCCTGACTACCTTATCACAATGAGAAAGCCCGGAGAAAATCCGGAAATGGTTTCACACCCTGAAGGATTCAGTAGATTCATAGGAGAAAATGAGCCTGGGGGAGAAAAGATAGAAAGACCTGCACCTGATCCTGAAAAATATGAGAAGAAGGAAAAATACAACGAAGTACCTGTATACAGTCATCAGGTGTGGCGGAGATATGCAAGCCCCGTGTGGATGGACATAAGACAGAGCAATACCCTGAACGGGAAGTCCGCAAGGGAGGAGCAGGACGAAAGGCACATCTGTCCGCTGCAGCTTGAAGTAATAGCAAGGGGGGTGGAGCTGTGGACAAATGAAGATGATATAGTGCTGGATCCTTTTGCAGGCATAGGGAGCACTAACTATGTGGCAGTGAAAATGGGCAGGAGGACTATAGGGATAGAACTTAAGGAAAGTTACTATAATCTAGCTTTAGAAAATACAGATAAAGCGGATTTGGATTATGTGATTGAGGGAACTACAAATAAATTCTAGGAGGATATAGATTATGGAAATTAAAATAATTTTTGAGATTGAAAAAAACAGTAGAGAAACTTTAAACAAATTTAGCGGAGCTTTAGAAAAAATATCAGATGGGAATTTAATACCTGAAGCTATATTGAAACACGTCAATGATGATGCAATAAACCCTAAAAATCAAGAGGAAATGTATGCGGGGCCGGCAAAAAAAGAAGTGCCTACTCCTGTAGCTGAAACTCCAACTGAAACTGAAACATCTACAGTAGAAGAAACAAAAGTAGAACATGAACCAGGGGCAACTGATGTGCTACCAGTATCTGATGGAGTACCAAAAGCAACAACTCCTGCTTATACAAATGAACAATTAGTTGAGTTTTGCAGTCAAGCCTCTCAACTTGGTTTAGGCTCAAAGGTCAAAGATCTGATAAGAAATGAGTTTGGCGTACAAAAAGTATCTGATCTTGCTGAAAATATAAGAGAAGATTTTGTAAATAAATTAAGAGGATTAGGAGTGAGAATTTAGATGAATCACAAAGAAAGGGCACATGCCCTGCTTAGTGCGAGCGGGGCAGGCAGATGGATGCACTGTAACCCGTCCGCAAGGATGGAAGACATCTTTGAAGATAATACAAGCACTTATGCCGAAGAAGGGACTTTGGCTCACGAGATAAGTGAGCTGAAGCTTACTAAATATTTAACACCTATGGGTACCCGAGCATTCAATACAAAAATGAAAAAACTAAAATCAAATGAACTGTATAAGCCTGAAATGGAAACTTACACAGATGTGTATGTAGATCATATCAAAGAACTGATGATGTCTTTTGAGAAAACTCCAACTGCTTTTATAGAAAAGAAAGTTGATTTTAGTGATTACGTGCCTAGTGGATTTGGAACTGCCGACTTTGTAACAGTGGTTGACGGAACAATGTACATTAGGGACTTGAAATATGGTAAAGGTGTACCAGTCTTTGCCGAAAATAACCCACAGCTTATGCTTTATGCCCTGGGTGCATTATTAGAATTTAGCATCTATGTGGATGTTGATAATGTGAATATGGGTATCGTACAGCCAAGACTTGACAGTATGAGTATTTGGGAAATAAGTGCAGTTGAGCTATTTAGATGGGCTGAAAATGAAGTAAAGCCGAATGCTAGCAGGGCATACGAAGGAGCAGGGGAGTTTAAAGTTGGACAGTGTGGATTTTGTAGGGCGAGAGCTGTTTGTCGTGCAAGAGCTGAATATAACCTGGAACTGGAACAGGACATGAAAACAAAAGGAAATATCCTGTCCAATGCCGAAATCGGAGATATCCTGAAAAGAGGACAGGATCTGGTTAAATGGGTCAAGCATCTTGAAGAATACGCACAGAATGCAATTCTCAGGGGTGAAGAAATACCAGGGTGGAAAGTTGTTGAAGGCAGGTCAGTTAGAAGCTTCAGCGATACTGAAAAAGCATTTGAGATACTAAAAGAAAAAGGAATTGCTGAAGAACTAATGTACGAAAGAAAAATGCTTACTCTATCTCAATTAGAGAGTGTAGTAGGTAAAAAAGATTTTAATGAGTATGTTGGAAATTTAATAATAAAACCTAAGGGGAAACCAACATTAGTAGTTGAGAGCGATAAAAGAAGTAACTATGTAAATGATGTAATTAATGCAACAGATGAATTTAAAAATATTGAAGAATAGAAAGGATGATAATAATGACAAATAATTCAACAAATAATGGAACAAGAGTAGTAATACCAGGGAGATTAAGTTTTGTACACTTATTCAAACCGCATGCAGCTATACAAGGGCAAGAAGAGAAATATAGTACGACAATCTTAATACCGAAAACAGATGTAGTAACAAAAAGAAATATAGATGTGGCAATTGAAGAAGCTGCTAAATTAGGAGTGACAGAAAAATGGAATGGGGTAAGACCCCCTCAATTAAAAAATCCTGTATGGGATGGTGACGGGGTAAAACAAGACGGAACTGAATTTGGACCCGAATGTAAAGGTCATTGGGTAATGACAGCAAGTGCTAAAGTGGATTATCCCCCTCAAGTAGTAGACAGAAAAGTACAGCCGATTACAGATCAAAGTGAAATTTACAGTGGTTGTTACGCAAATGTATCTGTTAACTTTTTCCCTTATAACTTTTCAGGGAGTAGAGGAGTTGGTGCTGGACTCGGAAATGTTCAAAAAGTAAAAGATGGAGAAAGCTTAGCTGGCGGAAGAACGGCTCAACAAGATTTCGCAGCAGTTGAAGATGAAGATGCGGCGTGGTAAAGATAATTTTTAAGAAAGAAGGGTATGAAAATGGATGTATTGAACATAGATATTGAAACATACAGCAGTGTTGATATTGGAAAAGCAGGGCTGTTCAAATATGCGAAAAATACGGATTTTGAAATCCTTCTTTTTGCTTACTCATTAAACGGCCAAGAGGTAAAAGTAGTTGATCTTGCTCAAGGTGAGAAAATTCCAGACGATATAGTAGCAATGCTAAATGACGGCGTTACAGAGCTCAGGGCTTTTAATGCCGCCTTTGAATACTACTGCTTAAATCAAGCAGGTTTTAAAACTAACATTAATCAGTGGAAATGTACAATGATTACATCCTACTATGCAGGATATCCTGGGTCACTTGCTAAAGTAGGAAGTGCCTTAAATTTTGAAAAGGACAGTAAAAAAGATGCAACGGGTAAGGCACTGGTTAAATATTTTTCAGTGCCTTGCAACCCTACCAAGTCAAATGGCGGCAGGACGAGAAATCTGCCTCGTCATGACATGGAAAAGTGGCGGCTATACAAATCCTATAATGCACAGGATGTCGTGGCAGAAATGGCAATTTTGAAGAAATTAGGGTGTGCAGAAATGCCTAATATCGAATGGGATCTGTGGAGAACAGATGTACTTATGAATGAAAAAGGCATTGAAATAGATACGGATCTGGTAGAAGGGGCTTTGTATATAAGTGATACCTGGAATGAGATATTAATGCAGGAAGCAAGGGAAATAACAGGATTAGAAAATCCGAACAGCACATCTCAACTTCTGAGCTGGTTGAAAGGCCAGGGGTTGGAAATTGAAAATCTGCAAAAAGGAACAGTGGCAGAACTTATTAAAGCTACTGATGGAGATGTTAAAAGAGTACTTGAGATAAGACAGGAACTGTCAAAAACAAGTACTAAAAAGTACGTAGCTATGCAGGAAGCTTTATGTGATGACGGAAGGGTAAGAGGACTTTTACAGTTCTACGGTGCGAACAGGACTGGGCGATGGGCAGGAAGACTCGTGCAGGTGCAGAACCTGCCACGTAACTACATAGAAGACCTTGATACGGCAAGAGAGCTGGTCAAAAGAAAAGATATTGATTCGCTTGAAATTATCTACGGTAACATACCTGACGTTTTGTCTCAACTTATAAGAACTGCTTTCATTCCAAAGTCTGGCCATAAATTTGTTATTGCTGATTTCTCGGCAATAGAAGCAAGAGTGATTGCATGGCTTGCAGGAGAACAGTGGAGATTGGACGTGTTCGCAACACATGGTAAGATTTACGAAGCAAGTGCATCTCAAATGTTCGGAGTGCCCATTGAAACAATAACAAAAGGTCATGAAAACTACGGACTGAGACAGAAAGGGAAAGTAGCTGAACTGGCCCTGGGTTATCAGGGTGGCCCAGGTGCCTTAACTGCCATGGGGGCTTTAAATATGGGATTAAGTGAAGAAGAGCTGACAGTAATAGTACAGATGTGGAGAAGTGCAAATAAAAGAATAGTTGATTTGTGGTACAGCATTGGGAACGCTGCAACAGAAGTAGTGCTTGAAGGCGGAGCTGTTAAGACCCATGGTATTGTTTTTAGAAGAGAAGTATTCGATATGCTGTCATTCCTGACAATAGAACTTCCAAGTGGTCGAAAGCTGTACTATGCTGAACCAGGGTCACGTGAGAACAGCTGGGGGTCGACAGTCATCACGTATAAGTCGAATAACCAGACCACAGGGAAATGGGAACTGACAGATACCTACGGCGGGAAGCTTGTGGAAAATATCGTGCAGGCTATAGCCAGGGACTGCTTAGCAATGTCAATCTACAGGTTGAACTATCTGGGGTATGAGATAGTTATGCATATCCACGATGAAATAGTCGTAGAAGTTCCAAAATCAGTCACAGTGGAAGAAGTATGTGCTGTAATGGACAGAGAAATAGACTGGGCTAAAGGGTTAATTTTAAGGGCGGACGGATTTGAAACAGATTACTATAAGAAAGATTAGGAGAAAGGAGGAAAAAACTTGAACAGGGAAATTAACATAAGTACTGCCGGAAGCAGAAAAACAGTAAAATGGAAGCAAGAGAAGATGTTTTGGTACGAGTTTGTGGACAAATTAAAAGTCCCACACCGTAGCACTGAAACACTAGATGAATATATGAAGCTGCCCAAGGCAATGCAGGATGACCTGAAGGATGTCGGAGGCTACGTAGCGGGGATCCTGAAGGATGGAATCAGGAGAAATACCAACTTAATTTCAAGAGATTTAATAACCCTTGATTTAGATAATATAGAAGCTGGTAAAACAGCAGATGTTTTAAATATTATTAAAAATTTAGGTGCCAGTTATGTAATTTATAGCACTCGTAAACATGCAGAATACAAGCCTAGATTAAGAGTTATCTTTTTGGCAGATAGGATTATGACTGCAGATGAGTATGAGCCTGTATCACGGAAAATGGCTGAAGTGATAGGGATTGGAATGTGTGATCCAACAACTTTCGAGCCGACAAGGCTGATGTACTGGCCAAGCTGCTCAAGTGATAGTAACTACGTGTATGCGTTTGATAAGGACAGCCCCGCGGTATCAGTAGACGGGGTACTCGGGAAATACGCGGACTGGAAAGACATGTCAGAGTGGCCACAAGTTCCAGGAACGGATAAAATAACGGAAAAATTGCTAAAAAAGCAGGAAAATCCGCTTGAGAAAAAAGGTGTGGTTGGGGCTTTTTGTAAAACTTACAATATCTCAGAAGCAGTATCAGAATTCATTCCTGATGTATACACTATCGCAGATGACGGAAAAAGAATGACTTTCAACGAAGGGAGTACTTTCGGCGGGGTAGTCATATATGATGATATTTTCGTATACTCACACCATGCTACCGATCCAGTAAGCGGAAAACTCTGTAATGCTTTCGACCTGATAAGATTACATAAGTTCGGGGATCTTGACTATGACATGAAAGAAGGGACACCTGCCAACAGGGTGCCATCATTCACGGAAATGTCAAGATTCGCCAGAAGTATAGGAGAAGTAGCTAAGATAATCAACAGGGAAGAATTTAAAGCCGAGGATGACTTTGAAGTCCTTGACGAAGACCTGGAATGGATAAACAGGCTGAAAAGGAACGAGAACGGGAAAATCTTAAAGACCATCGAGAATATCGTAACTGTACTGGATAATGACCCAAGGCTGAAAGACAGATTTGCTATAGATGTGTTTGCTAACAGGGGGATGATTACAGGAGCCCTGCCGTGGGATAAAAGAACTGAACTGAGGCAGTTTGAAGAAGTGGATGGAAGCGGGTTAAGGAATTATCTAGAGGCTGTATACGGACTTTCCGGAGAAAATAAAGTGAATGATGCCTTACTGCTGATATCTAATAAGAACCGGTTCAACAGTGTTGCTAATTACCTTGAGGGACTTGTTTGGGACGGTAAAAAAAGATTAGAAACGTTATTACAAGACTATTTAGGTGCAGAAGATAACATGTATGTGAGGGAGGTAATGACCGTGTCACTGACAGCGGCCGTGTCAAGAGCTATAGATGGTGGTGTGAAATATGACTATATGCCGATTTTTACTGGAAAGCAGGGAATCGGGAAAAGTACCTTTCTGGTAAAATTAGGTAAAGAATGGTTCAGTGACAGTTTGCAGAGCTTTGAAGGGAAAGAAGCATCTGAAATGATACAAGGAATTTGGATAAATGAGCTTGGTGAACTAACATATTTCAGTAAATCTGAAACAAACACCATAAAACAATTTTTATCAAAAACACACGATATATATAGAAAAGCATACGGAAGGGTTACGGAAAAATATCCGAGACGATGTGTATTTTTTGGAACATCAAACGATAGGGAGTTTTTACGTGATAAAACAGGGAATAGGAGATTTTGGCCTGTGGAAGTTGGCACTTTAAAACCATCTAAGAAAATATTTGAAGATCTTGATAATGAAGTGGATCAAATATGGGCTGAGGCTTACAACAACTATGTAATAGGAATGGATTTGGAATTAAGTGAAGAAGCTGAGAAAATAGCAAAAGAAATGCAAGAAAATTATACCATTAGAGACCCAAGAGAAGGGATGATAGAAGAGTTCCTGAATAAGAAAGTGTTAAAAGGCTGGCACTCAAAATCAAATGAAGAAAGAAGGAATTTCTACACATTAGGAGTCCAAGATGAGAGTGAATTGGTAGAACGTGACAGGGTATGTGCATTGGAGATTCTAGCGGAGTGCTTCGATATGAAAAAGCAATTTATAAAAAATTCAGACAGTATCGTTATAAATAACATTCTATCAGGGATGAAAGGGTGGGAACCTGTCAAACATCCACTGAGATTTGGAGAATATGGGCAACAAAGAGGATTCAAAAGAGTTAAAAATTGATGACTACAAAGTTCCTAAAAAAACGACTACAAAGTGGAAAAATGGCTACAAAGTAAAAACATTTACGTAAATGTCTAATGACTACAAAGTTTTTTTTGTAGTCCCTAATGTAGGGGTACTTTGTAGTCAATTCAGAGTCAGTATTTATAGTATATAGTATATATTTGACTACAATGACTACAATATATATATATATAATATTAAAATAGAGTAATTAGAGGAATTAGAGAATAATATAGCATACCTAAATACCCTATTTAATAGTCTCATATACGCGCGTGTGAGAACTTGTAGTCCTGATAAATTTTTAGACATGGGAGGAGAAATGGAAAATGCGAGAAAAGGAAATTGAAAATTACTTAGTGAGAAAAGTAAAAAAACTTGGCGGGATTTGTTTTAAATTCGTAAGCCCTGGCAATGCAGGAGTGCCGGACCGAATCGTCATAAAAGAGGGTAAGCTGATATTCGTAGAGCTGAAAGCCCCAGGAAAAAGTGTGAGGGCATTACAACGGTTACAGATTGATAAGTTATTAAAACACGAGCAGACCGTGTATGTAGCGGACAGCAAGGAAAAAATAGATTTAATATTAAAACAGGAGTTTGAAAATGATATTTAAACCGCACAACTATCAGAAATACTGCATTGACAGGGTCATTAAAGATGAAAACGTAGGGCTGATGTTAGATATGGGACTTGGTAAAACAATAATCACACTAACTGCAATCAATGAGCTAAAATTTGATTATTTAGATGTCAATAAAGTACTTGTCATAGCACCGAAAAAAGTAGCAGAAAGTACATGGCTACGAGAAGCTGAAAAGTGGGAGCACCTGAAATTCTTAAAATTTTCAAAAGTGTTGGGTAGTTTAAATCGAAGAATTAAAGCCCTGAACACAGTAGCTGACATTTACGTTATTAACAGGGATAATGTCACTTGGCTAGTAGATTATTACAGAAATGACTGGCCATTCGATATGGTCGTGATAGATGAATTTTCGAGCTTTAAAAACCATGCAAGTAAACGTTTTAAATCACTAAAAATGGTTAAATCCAAAATTAAAAGGCTTGTCGGACTAACCGGGACACCTGCACCAAATGGTTTAAAAGATATTTGGGCACAGATATATCTACTGGATCAGGGGGAACGGCTAGGAAAAAATATAACAGCCTTCAGAGATAGATTTTTCGATTATATTAAATTTGGAAATAGTGGATTTGGGGAATATAGACTGAAGGACGGGTCTGAGCAAAGCATAAGGGATAAGATAGGAGATATTTGCATATCCATGAAGTCGGAAGACTATTTGGAATTGCCTGATATCATTTACGATACAGTACCAGTTGAACTCGATAACAAAGCTAAAAAACATTATGAAGAATTAGAAAAACAGATGGTGCTATCACTTGAAGAAACTGAAATAGATGTAGCAAGTGCAGCAGCATTAACCGGGAAATTATTACAGCTTGCAAACGGGGCTATTTATGATGAAGAAAAAAATATACATGAATTACATAACTGCAAGATTGAAAGGTTTTTAGAATTAGTAGAACAGCTTAATGGTAAACCAGCATTGGTGTTTTATAGCTTTAAACATGACCTGAGCAGAATTAAAAAAGCTTTATTGAAGCAAAAATTAAAAGTGAGAGAGCTTAAAACTCCACAGGATGAAAAAGACTGGAACAGTGGAAAAATTGACATCCTGCTTGCACATCCCGCAAGTGCGGCATACGGATTAAACCTTCAGGACGGAGGGAATCACGTCATTTGGTTCGGTCTTAACTGGAGCCTCGAACTCTACCAGCAGGCCAACAAGAGACTTCACAGGCAGGGGCAGAAGGAAAAGGTTATAATCCATCACCTTGTGTGTGGGGGCACACGTGACGAGGACGTCATGAAGGCACTGCAGAGTAAAGGAGATGTTCAGGAGGAACTGCTGCAGAGTCTGAAGGCGAGAATAGAAAAATATAAGGAAGTGAAGAACAATGGATAATGAAACAGTAGGAAAAAGAATTAAGAAATGGAGAAAATTAAAAAAGATGACACAGGAGCAACTGGCTCGTAAAATTGAAATGAATGTAAAAAGTATTCAACGTTATGAAACAGATACAAATTCTATATCAATAGATGTATTAAATAATATTGCCAAAGCACTTGAAATAAAACTTGATAATTTATTATTTGGTGTATTAGATAGTAACGAAAATATAAAAGAAGAGGTATTAAAAACGTTTGATATTGAAGAACTTTTGAAAAGACAGGCAATGCTTGATAATAAATTTGATGAAAAAGAAACAACTAGAAAAAGAACGATTAAAGGTATTCAAGTTGCTTTGATAACAGAAATCGGAGAGCTGGCTCAGGAACTTAAAAATGAATGGAATTATTGGAAAAATAGTACAAAAAAGATTAATAAATCGAAAGCTTTGGAAGAGCTGTCGGATGTATTACATTTTTATCTTAGCTATATAAACGCAAATGACAAAGAAACTAAAGGTAAAATAATACCATTTTTAGATGGATTTTTAGTTGAACATAGTAAAAAGAAACTATTATTAACAGAAAATTTGGAAGGCATATTGCTTACAATAAAAGATTTTAAAATATTTACTGAAAACAAAATTTTAGGTAGTATTTTGGCTGTTTCAGATTATGTAGGAGCGACAGAAGAGGAGTTTCTGCAAGTGCATTACGAAAAATGGCTTAAGAACATGAACGAAAGGACAAAGGAGGAATATTAATGGTAAGGTTGACAGCAAAAGATATAGCGGATGAAGTGGTAAGGCAGATGAAGGCGGACAAGGATATTAATTTCAGACAGGAACTTACCCCCTTCCAGAAGACAGAGAAGTTTCTGTATAATCTAAAATTCCTGAAAGGAGCTCTTGACGTAAAGTCCAGGAAGTTAACAGGCTTAAAAAATGACCCCGTACTGCTTCAGAAAAAAGATTTAGGAGTAAACGTCCAGGCAACTAAAAAATATCTTCCAGAAATCGAAAAAATCGAAAATATGATAGAGAACCTCGAGGGTGAGATAGGAAAGATACATAATGTCATAAGCAGTGTTGAAGAAGCATTGAAAAATATCGAAGATGAGAAATATTATGACGTGATTACGATGAAATATTTTGAAGGATTAACTTTTGAACATATAGCGGAAAAACTGAATATCACGGAAAGAACTGCCAAAAGGCAGAAAAACGCACTTGTCAAGAAGCTAGAAGTCCAGATATTTTCCAATGACCTGATAGCAGAACTACTGAATTATTAAAAAAAATTAATAAAAATGTCACTTTCATGTCCTTGTAATGGTTTGTCAATATGTTATAATGTGTTAGATTGGAAATTTAGGGTTTAGGAAATCTGGGATAATTTTTTTTGTCGAGGCGGGATCCATGGGCCATACGCCTGACTATCGGAGGCAGTGTAAAAGCTGTCTTTTTTATTTTTTGAGAAACGAGGTGAAACAAGTATGAAATTGACAGAAAAGCAGAAACGCTTTGCTGATTACTACATTGAAACAGGGAATGCATCGGAGTCTGCGAGAAGGGCAGGATATAAAGGGAAAAATTTGAACAACGTTGCAAGTGAAAACTTGGCAAAAGTTGGCATAAAAGAATACATCGACAGGAAACTGAAGGCACTGGAGAGCGAAAGAACTGCATCTGCCAAGGAAGTGCTTGAGATGTTGACCTCGTCGATGCGGGGCGAACTGAATGAAGAAGTCGTCGTGGTAGAAGGCACGGGAGACGGATACAGCGACGCAAGAATAGTTGAAAAACAGATAGGGCTTAAGGACAGGATAAAGGCAGCAGAACTGCTTGGTAAGCGGTACAGGCTGTTTACTGACAAGGTCGAAGTTGAAGGAGTACTGCCTGTGATGATAGTGGGTGAGGATGAGCTTGAAGAGTAAAAGGATCAGACTGCCTGACATAGTTGGGAAAGGGTATAAGGATTTTTGGAATTTTAAAGGCAGATACAAAGTCGTGAAAGGGTCAAGGGCGAGTAAGAAAAGCAAGACCATAGCACTGTGGATAATCTACAGCATGATGAAATACAGGGGGGCAAATACCCTTGTTGTACGTAAAGTTTACAGGACGCTTAAGGACAGCTGTTACAGTGATTTAAGATGGGCGATAAACAGGCTGGGCGTACTTGAATATTGGGAATTCAAGGAAAGCCCGCTTGAAATAACATATAAACCTACCGGGCAAAAAATACTTTTCAGGGGATTTGACGATCCGCTTAAGATAACTTCAATATCAGTTTCAGAAGGAGTTTTGTGCTGGTGCTGGTGCGAGGAGGCGTATGAAATAAACAGGGAACAGGATTTCAATATGCTGGATGAAAGTATCAGGGGTATTGTGGAACCACCATTGTTTAAACAGTTTATAATATCATTTAACCCCTGGAATGAGCGGCACTGGCTTAAGAAGAGATTTTTTGATGTTGAAGATAAAAACATAATGGCCAAGACAACGAACTATATGTGCAATGAATGGCTTGACGAAAGCGATAAAAAACTGTTTGAAGATATGAAAAAGAACAACCCTAGGCGTTATCAGGTCGCAGGGCTTGGAAACTGGGGAATAGTTGAAGGACTGGTATATGAGAACTGGGAAGAGAAGGAATTTGATTATACGGAAGTGACGAAAATGAATGGGGTCAAATCGGCATTCGGGCTTGATTTTGGATATACCAACGACCCTACTGCGTTGTTCTGTGGACTGATAGATGTGGCAAATAGGACAATATACGTATTTGATGAAATTTATCAGAATGCTATGAAAAACAGGGAAATAGCGGAAGAAATAATCCGTAAGGGGTATGGGAAGGAGAAAATAACTGCCGACAGTCAGGAGCCGAAGTCAATAGACGAGCTTTATGACTTAGGAATTAAGGGAATAAGAAATTCAAGGAAAGGTAAGGACAGCATTAATAATGGGATCCAGTACATTCAGGATTATAAAATCATAATACATCCGCGATGCGTTAATTTCATTACCGAGATATCAAACTATATGTGGGACAAGGACAAGTTCGATAATGCGGTCAATAAGCCTGTGGACGATTTTAACCACTTGATGGATGCCATGAGATATGCACTGGAAGACTACACAAAAGGCCCTACATTTTCTTTTGATTAAGGAGCTAAAATGTTTGAGTTTATAAAAAGATTTTTTAGGAGAAAAGATAAAATGGAAAAGGATAATATAAACTTATCTGAAGTTGAAAGCATCATAATGTGGCATTTTTCAAGTGAGAACTACAGAATGATGATCGATGGGAACAGATATTATGCAGGAGAACATGACATATTGAAAAGGAACAGAACGGCAATAGGTGATGACGGAAAACTGATAACGGTTAACAATCTGCCAAATAATAAGATTATTAATAATCAGTATAAAAAGCTTGTAAAACAGAAGGTCAACTATATAGCATCCAAGACACCTAGCATAAGCACTGACAATGAGAAATACAACGAGCTGCTAAATGATTTATTCGATAAAGGATTCCTCAAAACAATTAAAAGAATAGCCACTGATGTGTATAACAACGGCATCGGCTGGCTATTTTTATATGTTGATGAAGAAGGAAAATTGAAATTTAAGAGACTGAACTCTGTTGAAGTTATCCCTATATGGACTGATAACGAACATACTGAGCTGAAATATGCAATCAGAAAATACACAAGTCAGGTATATAGTAACGGAAAATATGAAAAGAAAATACATATAGAGTTATACAAGGACTCAGGAGTTGAATATTACACACTGAACGATAATAAGCTTAATCTGGTTGAAAAAAAAGCATACCTGACAGTTGACGACACACCGTACAACTGGCAGAGAATACCGCTCATAAGTTTCAGGGCGGACGAACTGGAGCAGCCTCTGCTTAATAGGGTGAAATCACTGCAGGACGGACTTAACATGCTTATGAGTGATTTCATGAACAATATGCAGGAGGACAGCAGGAACACAATACTCGTTATAAAAAATTACGACGGCGAGAATTTAGGCGAGTTCAGAAGGAATCTGGCAACATACGGAGCAGTAAAGGTCAGGGAAGAAGGAGAAGTGTCAAGCTTACAGGTTGAAGTGAACGCGGGGAATTATGATGCGATAGTTAAACTTTTGAAACAGACAATAATTGAAAACGGCGCGGGATTTGACAGCAAGGCTGATACACTTGGAAATAATCCAAACCAGTTGAACATTCGTTCGATGTACTCTGAAATTGATTTGGAAGCAAATGATTTTGAAACTGAGTTTCAAGCAAGTTTTGAAGATCTGCTATGGTTTGTGGCTAATCATTTGAAGAATACAGGAAAAGGAGACTTTTTAAATGAAAAGGTTGAAGTTGTACTTAACAGGGATATTTTGGTTAACGAAAGCCAGGCAATATCAGATATTAAAAATTCAGTTGGAATAATATCAGAGGAAACGTTGTTGGCACAACATCCATGGGTAACAGATGTACAGGCAGAGCAGGAAAAACTAAAAAAAGACCGTAGTGAGAAAATGGAAGACTATGGAGGATTTGGAGAGCACAACCACTCTGATGATTTAGATGAGTAAAAATAACTATTGGCAAGACAGATTTGTCGAAGAAGAAAAAAGGGTAACCCAATTAGCGGAGAGTGAATTCAGAAGACAACAGCTGGAATATGAAAGAGCCATAGTAAATATTAATAAAGATATTGAAAAATGGTATAACAGAATAGCTGTAAATAATGAAGTATCACTAGCAGATGCTAAGAAATTATTAAATAAAAAAGAACGCGAAGAGTTTAAATGGACTGTAGAAGAGTATATTAAACACGGAAGCGATAAAAGTCTTAATATACTTTACAGAAAAGAACTTGAAAATGCTAGTGCTAAATATCATATTGAAAGACTTGAAGCATTAAAATTAGAAGTAAGAGGTCAAGTAGAAAAATTATATAATAATCGTGAAAGTGGATTTGAAAACCACTTAAAGAATATATATAAAGACCAGTATAACCGTACAGCTTTCCGGATAGCAAAAGGTACAGGGGTAGGAACTAACATATACAGTCTGAACGATAAGCTTGTAAATACGGTTATTAAAAAACCTTGGGCTCCTGACGGTAAAAATTTTAGTGAGAGGATATGGGAAGACAAGAACAGATTAATAAATACTTTACATACTGAATTAACACAGGGATTTATACGTGGGGACAGCTTACAGAGGATGACAGATAGAATATCAGCAAAGATGAATGTCAGTAAGACTAACGCTGCAAGGCTGGTGCATACAGAAAGTGCGGCATATGCAAGTAAAGCAAGACAACAAAGTTTTATTGATTTAGATGTCGAAAAATTTGAAGTAGTTGCTACCCTTGACAGCAGAACTTCTGAAATATGCCAAAGCCTTGACGGGAAAATATTTGACGTGAAAGATTATGAAGTGGGAACTACTGCTCCGCCATATCATGTCCGATGCCGAAGCACGACAGCCCCATATTTTGAAGATGATGAAGGAGAAAGAGCAGCAAGGGGAGAAGATGGAAAAATTTATTATGTTACAGAAAATATGAATTATAAGGATTGGAAAGATAAGTATTTGAAAAATGATGAAGGCATAGAATTGAAAAAAATGGAAAATGATAGTAAAATTGAAGATGAGAATAGCAAGTTGAGTCTATCCGAGAAAGAAATGTTAGATAGCTTTATAGCAGATTCCCCAGAAGAAATCAGAAGAGTATGGGAGAGATACGAATCGGATTTAAAATTGTTAGGTTTTGTTGAGGATGCAGATGTCAAAGGACCAGGGTATTATGGAAACAGAGGAGGATTTTATGTCACTAAATCAGAGTTATTAGGGAACGGAACTTGGCTCAAACCTTTTGAGATGTATTTTCACGAAGCTGGGCATCAGTTAGACCATCTTATTAATCTGAAAGTGCTTAAAGGCTATGATAAATACTATATAAGTGATGTATGGCGGAGTGTGAAATATAACGGAATGACTTTTAATGACATGCTCATTAAGGAATTTGACGAATACATAAATTTGATAAGAAAAAAAGATAATATTTCTGTAGATGAAGCATTTGAACTGATTAAGAAAAAGTATGCACAGAGAAATATAGGAGATACCAAGGAAATTTCTGATATATTTTCAGGAATTACTAAAAACAAATTCAATTTAGGTGCAGGGCACAGGAAAGAATACTGGGATAACGTCCCAGTTTCTATAGAGGCATTTGCAGGGTTTACAAGTGCTATTATTGTGAATCCTAGAAGTCTGGAACTTATAAAAGAGATTTTTCCAAAATCTTACGAGATATATCTTGAAATGCTGAATTATGCAATGGAATAGGAGGTGTCACAATGTTTCATATAATGTGGGTGGGATTAAATCTGCTAAAAGAGGAGATAAATGAATATCAGGAGAAAATAACAGAGACATATCCTTTTGTACCCGAAGAATGGCTGCCTGAAGATTTTACTGTGGACGACATGAAGAAGATACTGAGAAAATCCATAAATACCGGTAAAGAATTTGAAGAATATATGCCGGATAAATATAAAGAGCATCTAAGAATCTATAATGAAGGCATAAAAAAAGGTGTTAAATATTAAAAATATAGTTTAAGGGTCACGATTAACAACCTAATCGTGATTTTTATTTTATCGCCTTTTCTAAGACAGTTCTGCAGGCGTAAAAGAACAGAACTGCGGACACTTTAAACAGCTGACATACAGCTTAAAAAATGGAGGAGTGGGATATATGAAAAAGGAAGATTTAGTCAAGATAGGATTGACGGAGGAACAAGTTGAAAAAGTGCTTGAGGCAAATACTGAACAGCTGAAGGGTTTTATCCCGAAACACAGATTTGACGAAGTAAATACTACTAAAAAAGATTTAGAGAGTCAAATTGCAGATAGGGATAAGCAACTTGAAGAGTTAAAGAGAAATAATAAAGATAATGAGGAGTTGCAAAATACTATCAAACAATTGCAAGAATCAAATAAAGCAGCACAAGAAGAGTATCAGGCAAATTTATCTAAAATAAAATTAGATAATGCCATAGATATTGCTTTAAGTGGAGCTAAAGCTAAAAATATAAAAGCTGTAAAAGCTTTACTGGATATGGATAAGGTGAAGCTTGAAAATGAAACTTTATCTGGTTTAGAAGAGCAGCTGAAAGCACTGCAAGAAGCAGAAGACTCTAAGTTTCTATTTGAGACAAAGGGAACAAGGCAGCCTGATTTTTCAGGAGTGAAACCTGGGGAGGGAAATGCAGGAAGTAGCCAGGAGGGGCAGCCAAAAACGTTAGCAGGTGCCATCATGGCAAAACTGACAGGAAACAACGAATAAAACTAAAATAGGAGGTGGCTTATATGCCAGTAACATTAGCAGAAGCTAAAAAGAATGTACAAGATGATTTACAAATGGGAGTGATAGACGAATTTGCTAAATCAAGTTTTATTATGAACAACATCACATTTGACAATGTGGTATCTCCAACAGGTGGAGGGACTACAATGACTTATGGTTATACAAGATTGAAAACGCAACCAACAGCTGACTTCAGGGAAGTAAATAATGAATACAGCCCTCAAGAAGTAACAAAAGAAAGATTTAATGTCGATTTAAAAATATTCGGTGGATCTTTTCAAATTGATAGAGTTATTGCTGATATGGGTGGAATTGTATCAGAGGTACAATTACAAATGTCTCAAAAAATTAAAGCAGCTTCAGCACTATTTAATGACACAGTGATAAACGGAGACAGTGGAGTCAACGCAAAAGCATTTGATGGATTAGAAAAAGCAGTAACAGGAAGCACAACTGAATTTATTCCTACAGCTCCGATAGATTTATCAGATTCAACTGCAGTAGATAATAACTGGAGAGTATTTTTAGATTTACTTGATGAATTTTTGATGGGGTTAGATGGAGCTCCGTCAATGATAGCTGGAAATACTAAGCTGATTGCTAAGATTAGGGGAATTGCGAGAAGGGCAGGGCAGTACCAGGTCACTCAAAATGGATTTGGACAGCAGGTTGAGAGTTATGCCGGAATACCTCTTGTAGACCTTGGAGCTAAGGCAGGGACAAACGACCCTGTATCAGCAATTAACGGAAGCGGGGAAACATCATTATATGCCGTAAGATTTGGTATGGACGGATTCCATGGAGTGGCACCCACAGGAAATGCTTTAATTAAAACTTGGTTGCCTGACTTTACAAAAGCCGGAGCAGTAAAGACTGGAGAAGTGGAAATGGTTGCAGCAGTGGCACTTAAGACAACTAAGGCAGCAGGGATATTCAGAAAGATTAAAGTTAAGTAGGTGATGTGGATGGCAAAAATTAAAGCTCCAAATGAAGAATATAACGGAATATCAGCTGGAACTTATTTTGTAAATGGAGAAGCTGAAACAGATAATCCCCATCTGATAGAATGGTTTAAGGAAAAAGGATATGAAGTTGAAATGAATGAGGTAGAAGAAATAGAAGAAACGCAAGGAACAGAAGAAGTAGAAGAAAGTAAAGAAGTAGAAGAACCTAACAAAAAATCTAATAAATCTAAAAAGTAGGTGAGATGTTATGGAGTATATAACGGATATTGCTGAAAATGTAAAAGAATACGCGAGGTCGCTAGGGTATGAGGTACTTGATAGCGACCTTTTTATTTTAAATCATACTATTGAATCTGTGAAATCCTATATCTGCAACAAGACTAATCAGAAAGAAGTGCCCGAGGGCTTAAAGTATATCTGGATTAACAGAAGTACCGCTGAATTTCTTAACTTCAAACTTAAGATGAACCAGCTGGATATAGAAGGCTTGAATTTTTCCCGCATAGCAAAAGAAATCGGAGAAGGTGATACTAAGGTCGTCTTTGAAAATACGGCGACAACGGGGGATAAATTTGAAGTTTTCTTGAGCTATTTATCTACATACGGAGAGGAAGAATTTTATAAATACAGGAGGCTTGTATGGTAGCAGAAGCATTAAGAGAAGCTAGAGAAGCTATAATGTCAATGTGGACTGGGATATGTTCCGTTTTTGAATTTAAGGAAGTGACGGATAAATATGGAAAAACAAGACATAAACTAACAAAAATAAGTGAAAATGTACCTTGCAGGTTGAGCTTTAAAAATATAAGCTCTACCGAACAGACAGGAATACAGGCTAAAACTACGCAAGTAGTAAAGTTATTTATAGCTCCTGAAGTTTATATCCCCCCTGGATCTATAGTTGAAGTAACTCAAAATAATGTTACGAGAAAATATAAAAACTCAGGGGTATCTGCAATCTACACTAACCATCAGGAGATAATACTTGAAAATTTCGAGGGGTCAGCATAATGGGAAGAAGTACAGTGAAAGTAAATACAGATGAACTTAAAGCATTTGTTGAACAATTAAAAAAAGCAACTACAAGAGATTTTATTGCTGAATTAGCTAAAGAGATTGCAGCGAGATACTTAAGGAAAGTTATAAAAAACGCTCCAGTTGATAATGGAACCTTAAGAAGAAGTTGGGATGTAGAAGTCAAGGAAATGTCGAATGGGTATGAGATAACTGTAAAAAATAGTGCAGAATATGCGAGTTATGTTGAATATGGACATCGACAAACTCCAGGAAGATATGTGCCAGCTATTGGTAAAAGGTTAAAAAAATCTTGGGTAGATGGAGCCTTTTTTGTAAATAAATCAGAGTTAGAAATGGAAGCACAACTA
Organism: Leptotrichia sp.; assembly: GCA_041815005.1. Lineage (GTDB taxonomy): Bacteria > Fusobacteriota > Fusobacteriia > Fusobacteriales > Leptotrichiaceae > Leptotrichia_A. The sequence goes on from JBGXYD010000002.1 coordinate 26,324, forward strand.
CCAAGGATAATTGAAAATAAAATGAATAAATGGCTAAAGGAGGTATTTGGGTAGATGATAAACGATATAATCAATGCTTTATCACTTAAATTATTTGAAAAGTTTAATAGGAAAATATATTTTGAACAAATACCTCAAAATTTTGAAGAGAATTGCTTTTTTATCAAGGTCATAAGCAATAAAGAAGAACAGGTAGTCGGGCATAGATATAAAGTCAATACAACTTTTGATATAGCTTATTTATCTAATCCAAATAATTCTGATTCTGAATATTTATACAATTTATTACATCAAATTAATGATATTACTGATTTTTTAACACTAGAAAACGGAGATGTGTTAAGAGGTACAAATAGAAATAATCAAATAAACGATGGAGATTTACATCATGTAGTGAGCTATCAACATTTTAGGATTAAGGAGCATTCTAAAGCTGATTATATGGAAAATCTTGAACATAAAGGAGGCATTAAAGATAATGGCTAAAAAACAGAATACAGGAGCTACTTTTACAAAAGAGCAACTGTATACATCTAAAAAATATGAAATGCAAAGAGATTTAATAGGAATACTGCTAGAAGAGGATAAAGAATATACTTTTGAAGAAGTAGATAATAAGATAAAAGAGTTTATGCAAAGAGAGGTGAAGTAAATGGCATATGGTGGAGGTACTTGGCTATTCCAAAATAAAGTTTTACCAGGTACATATATTAATTTTGTAAGTTTAGCAAGAGCAATAGTGGCACTTGCCGATAGAGGTTATGTGGCGATGCCTTTAGAATTAGATTGGGGAGTAGATGGAGAAGTATTTACAGTTGAAAATGGTGATTTTCAAAAAGATAGCTTAAAAATCTTTGGTTATGACTATACACACGAAAAAATGAAAGGGTTAAGAGATTTGTTTGCTAATGCTAAAACTGCATATATTTATAAATTAAATGATGGTGCGAAGGCAAGCAATGATATCGCTACTGCAAAATACAAGGGGACAAGAGGCAATGACATCAAAATAACGATTGCCAATAATGTAGATGAACTATCTAAATTTGATGTTATCACATTACTAGACAATAAAAAGGTAGATGTTCAAACAGTATCAACTGTTGATGATTTAGTGAGTAATGATTTTGTAGACTTTAAAAAAACTACTCCATTAAATCCAGTTGTCGCCAAGCCTTTAGAAAATGGAACAAATGGAAGTGCAGTAACAGGGGCAGAACATCAAAAGTTTTTAGAAAAAATTGAGAATTTTTATTTTAATACTTTAGGATGTCTTGCCACTGATGAAACAATCAAAAAGCTATATATTCAATTCACAAAAAGAATGAGAGATGAAGTAGGTGCGAAATTCCAAACGGTAGTGTATAGAGGTGCTTATGCAGACCACGAGGGAGTTATATCAGTAGAAAACAAAACAATCTCCAAAAATGATAAAGAGTCATCTGCTGTTTATTGGGTAACAGGGGCAGAAGCAGGCTGTGAAGTCAATAAATCAGTAACGAATAAGATTTATGATGGAGATTTTGTTTTTGAATTTAAAGAAAATCAAACGGCTTTAGCTAATGGTATAAAGGAAGGAAAATTCTTATTTCACAGAGCGGATAATAAAGCACTGGTATTAAGTGACATAAACACATTTACATCAATAACAGTTGATAAAAATGATGATTTTACAAGTAATCAAACTATGAGAGTATTAGATCAAATAGCTGTTGATATTGCAAAATTATTTAACAAATCATTTGTTGGAAAAGTAAATAATGACGATGATGGAAGAATGGCACTAAAAGATAATATAGTTGACCACCATAAAGAATTGCAAAGAGTTAGAGCTATAGAAAACTTTATATCCGATGATGTAACAGTTGAAAAAGGAAAAGACAAAAAATCAGTACTTGTTACTGATAAAGTAACACCAGTCAATGCGATGGAAAAATTATATATGAATGTGATAGTAGCTTAGGAGTAGTTTAAATAGCTACTCCTTTTTTATTTTAGAATTTAGGAGGAATATGAAATGAGTAATGCAACAATGAATGCAAAAGACGCTGTTTCTGGAAGTATGGGTAAATGTTTTGTTACCATTGAGGGTAATAGATTACTCTTAATGCAAGTAATAGCGGTAAAAGCCGAAATTTCAAAATCAAAAACAAAAGTGCCTATTATGGGTAGAACAGGAAAAGGAAATAAGTCAACAGGTTGGGAAGGAACAGGAAATGCAAAATTACACTACAATACATCCCTTTTTAGAGAATTGTTGACTAGATACCAAAATACTGGAGAGGATATTTATTTTGATATGCAGTTAGTTAATGAAGACCCTACATCAACTGTAGGTAGACAGACTGTCATATTAAAAGGATGTAATATAGATGGCGGGGTACTTGCACAGATAGATGCGGATGCAGAATATCTTGAAGACGAGTTTGATTTTACTTTTGAAGGTTGGGAATTACCTGAAAAATTTAAAAATTTAGCAGGTATGTAAAAAATTATAAAAAAGATAGGAGAGATAATAATGGATAGTTTAAAAGGATTTTTTAAAGAAAATGTAGCAGTAGTAGAAAATGAAAAAATTGTAATTTCGGAAAGATTTAAGGATGAAAATGGTAACCCTTTAAAGTGGGAAATAAGAACTATAACAAATGCAGAAGACGATAAATTGAGAGAGAATAATACTAAACAAGAAAAAATCAAAAAGAATGTTTACATTCCTAAATTTGATTATAATTCTTACTTAAGTGATTTAATAGTATCTTGTGTAGTGTTTCCAAACTTAAAAGATAAGGAATTACAAGACAGTTATGGAGTAATGGGAGAAGGAGATTTGTTATCTGCTATGCTGTTACCAGGAGAGTACAATGCTTTAGCTGAAGAAGTAAATAATATCTGTGGATTTAATAAAGATATAATGGAAGAGAAAATAAAAGAAGCAAAAAACTAATTGAGGAGGATGCAATGGCAGGGTATGCACATTATGCCCTCCACAAATTAAAAATTTTACCTAGTGTATTTGCAGATTTAAGCCTTGAGGACAAGGCTTTTATCATTGCAAGTGTAAGAATAAAAATAGAAAATGAAAAAAAAGAAATGAATAAAATAAAATCAAAGGCGATGAGGTGATGATGCATGGCAACAATAACATCATCTATACAGATGATGGACAGACTAACAGGCCCTGTGATGAGAATGGCTAGTGCAATGTCAAATCTGGTTAGTGTCATGGAAGCAGCGGATAATAAGAACATTGATCCAAAAGGATTAGGAACAATGAAAGAAAACATTGCAAGGACAAATGCCGAACTCCAGAAACTGTCAGCAGAGCTAGGACAGGCGGGCGGACAGACTCAGCAGAATGAAGCTAAACAGCAGAAATGGAACAGTGCAATAAGGAACGGAGAAGGAGCAATGGGAGGACTGTTGAATAAGCTGAAGGCTGCTGTAGGGGTGTATGCCCTGATAAACGGGGCTAAGAAAATGGCATCATTATCCGATGAGGTCATGACAGTAGATGCAAGACTTAACTTAATTACAGATAATTCAGCACAGAAGAATAACCTCAAGAATGCCATCTACAGAATGGCACAGGAAGCAAGAGCTCCATTGATTGAATTTTCAAACGAAGTAGCGAAACTTGGGATACTGGCTGGGCAGAGGTTTGCAGGAAATGGAGAGATAGTCCAGTTTATGGGAAACGCATCAAAAGCATTCAAGATTGCAGGGGCATCTGCAAGTGAGACTGCAGGTGCTATGACTCAGCTCAGTCAGGCACTTACATCAGGAGTACTGCAGGGAGATGAATTCAGAAGCATAAGGGAGAACGCTCCTCTTATCACTCAGGCTATAGCAAAAGAGATGGGCGTATCTCAGGAACATTTGAAACAGCTGGCATCGGAAGGGCAGATATCGGCAGATGTCGTGAAGAGGGCTGTACTCGGGATGACTGACGACATAAACAGTAAATTTGCACAGATTCCAATGACGTGGGGGGATGTGTGGACAAGAGCCAAGAATTTTGCAATTAAAGCATTGGAGCCTTTGCTAGGCATGATAAACAGAGTGGCAAATTCAGAAAAGTTCCAGGCAATAGCGTCGGAAATAGGCAACGCGTTTAATATAGCCGCAGGTTTAATTACATCTGCTTTTGAGACAGCCTTAAGTTTAGGGGGATGGGTATATGATAACTGGAATATGATAACCCCTGTGATATATGGTGTCATTGCAGCATTAATTGTGTATAATGCAATACAGGTCATTACTACAGCTGCGATATGGATGTATAACATTGCTGCGGGTCTCAAGGCCGCAGCAGATATGGCAGCGGCAGGAGCATCATTTTTTGCAACTGCTGCACAGCATGGGCTGAATGCCGCAATATATGCTTTTCCTGGTACTTGGATTGTTATGGCAATAGTAGGGGTCATTGTTGCCTTGGTGGCTTTTGTAATAGCAATGTCTAGAGCTTTAAGCGGTGCAAGGACTGTATCAGGAGCAATAGCAGCAGCTTTTGCATGGATGGGTGCGGTGCTCTGGAACATATTCGCATGGGTCGTGAATGGGTTCGTATTCCTTATAAATGGTGCGATACGAATGGTGAACGGGATAATAAGTGCGATTAACGGGCTTATTTCAGGTGCGGCTAGAGGGCTTTCGAATTTCGCTAACATATTCATAGACGCATTCAACTGGATCATGCGGAAAGCTGACGAATTTGTAAACGGACTACTGCAGAAGATGCAGGGGTTAGCACCTATTCTGGAGGTAGTCGGGATAAAGATGCCTACCAGTACAGGAGGGGCTTTCCAGTTAGCACGGGCAAGCTTCAGTGCACCGCAGATAGGCCATATAGGTCTGATAAATGGGGGGAACAACAACGTTATACAATATAAGAACCCTGGGGCAGATGCTAAAAGTGCTGCTCAGAAGTGGGACAAGAAACAGGACGATTTTATTAATGGGCTGAAAGGTGCTAAAGACAACATCTTGGACGAACTCGGACTTGGAGACATGGGCGGAAAGAATGGAGACCCAGCGGGAACAGGAAAGGGTAGCAATCCAGGAGGAGCAGGAAAAGGTGGTGGTGATGTAGGTAAAAATACTGGAGATACTGCAAAGAATACAGGAAAAATGGCTGATTCTCTTGAAGATACAGAAGAGGAGATGAAGTATCTGAGAGAGCTTGCAGAACAGGAACATATCAATCAGTTCACAACTGCCGAAATCAAAGTAGAAATGAACAATAATAATACGATAGAAAATGAAACTGACATTGATAAAGTTATAAGAAAACTAACAGAAAAAATTGAAGAAAAAATGAATAGAGTAGCAGAGGGGGTATATGAGTAATGTATGATATTTATATAGACAGAATGTTAATACCTGTAAATCCTGAAAGAATAACTATAAGTACGAAAAACAAAAATGAAACTATATCCCTTATAAATTCTGCTGAAATGAATATATTAAAAAATGATGGATTAAGGGATATTAGTTTGAAAATAGTACTCCCTGCTTATAAATATCCTTATATAAATAATTTACAAGGATACAATAAACCATGGCATTATTTAGACAAACTAGCGAGATTAAAAGAAAACAGGAAACCATTCCAATTTATTATTGCTAGAAAATATCCTAGTGGAAAACAGTATTTTAATACAAATATAAAGGTATCTCTTGAAGAATATAGTCATGAGGATGATGTGAACGAAGGCATGGACATAGTGGTGAATATAAAACTTAAAGAATACAAAGATCCAAGGGCATCGAAACTCAATCTATTAGATGATAAGATAAGCGGTTTTATAACTATGCCTAGACCAGTCACAAAATTTTTTGACCGAATTGTATCTACTGGAGCAGGGGAAAAATTATGGAATGTCACTAGACAATACACAGGAGGTATCGAAAAAATGGGACAGATAATGAAACTGAATGCCTTAGATAAAATAACTGATTACATACCCGGTCAAAAGCTGAGGCTGAAATAATGAGTATAATGCCAATGAAAGATAACCTGTTAAATGGGATAATGTCACAAATCACGGGAGAATTTGAGTTGGAAAGGGATATAGAACTCACAATAATGTTAGAAAATGGCACTTCTGTAATACCCTTGATAACATCATTGGATTGGTCGACTGAAAGAAAAGGAAGCTGTGGAGTGCTAAACTTTGAGGTGTTAAAAGAGGAAATAGAATTTACTGAAGGAAACAGGGTATCGGTGAAATATAAAGGCACTCCATTTTTTTTAGGCTACATATTTAAAAGAAGCAGGACAAAATCCGGGAAGATAAAAGTTACTGCGTATGACCAGCTACGATATCTGAAAAACAAGGACACGTATATCTTTAAAAATGTGACCGCTACTGAAATAATAAAAAGAATTGCTGAAGACTTTAAATTGGAAGTAGGGGAACTGGAAGACACAGGCTTTAAAATAGAAAAGAGAATAGAGGATAATAAGACCTTGTTTGATATGATCTTATATGCGTTAACTGAAACTCTGTATAACACGAAAAAGCAGTATGTATTTTACGATGAATACGGGAAATTGACACTCAAGGAAGATGAGAAAATGCGGATATTCGACCTCATCCTGGATGACAAATCTGCAACTGACTATAAATACGGGACAAGTATAGATGACAAGACATACAACCAGATAAAACTCATGAGGGTGAACAAGGAATCAGGGACCAGGGAGATATACACGGTAAAAGACCCTTTTAATATAAAATCATGGGGGGTGTTGCAGTACTTTGAAAAGGTCGATGAAGGGAAAATGACAGAAGCGAAGACTAAGGAGAAAGTTGAAAGCCTGTTGAAACTCTATAATCACAAGCGGAGAACCTTCAGCATGGACAACATATTCGGAGACATAAGAGTAAGAGGGGGCTCAAGTATAATGATACAGCTGGATGCAGGGGATATAAAAGTACAGAACTATATGATTGCGGATAAGGTCAAGCATACATTTAAATACCAGAGACACACTATGGATATTGATTTTATCGGGCAGATGGGGATAAAGGAGAGTGATAAGAATGGCGGACCTAATCCAACTGTTGAAAGAACTGTCCAAGAAGACGAATGAAACAAATGAGCCGTTTGAACATAGAAAAGGAATAGTAGAAACTACAAGCCCTCTGACTATAAGAGTCGATCAGAAACTGCTACTGGAAGAAGATGAACTCATACTCACGCACCTGGTAAGAGATTATGAAGTGGATATTTCAGTAAGTCATGAAACGGAGGAATCGGAGGATATAAAAGGTGTCATGCCTGACTTTAAAAGTCATGACCACAAATACAAGGGGAGGAAGAAAATAATAATACACCAGGGGCTGAAAGCAGGAGAAGAAGTCATAATGCTAAAAGTCCAGGGTGGACAAGCCTACATAGTGCTTGACCGATACACACCACCGATAACGGAAGGAGAGTGGTTATAATGATACCTCAAAATGATGGATTAACTCCTGATATAAAATTAATTGAAAGACCAACGCAAACTTACAAAATGGATTTATCAGGAAATAAAATAGTCAGCTATACAGATGAATTAAAAGCTATGGAACAGGCTATTTACAAGATAATAAGAACAGAGAGGTACAAATATTTAATTTACTCCTGGAATTATGGTATCGAACTAGAAGACTTATTTGGTATGCCTATCAGTTATTGCATACCTGAAATTGAAAGAAGAGTAAAAGAAGCTCTTTTACAAGATACTCGAATATTAGAAGTAGTCAATTTTGAATTTGAAACTCCTAAAAGAGGAGTTGTATATACTAAATTTACCGCAATTACCATATTTGGAAATATAGACTTGAACAGGGAGGTGCAGATAGCTTAATGTTTGAAGTAATGACTTACGAAAAAATAATGGAACGGATGCTTGCAAGAGTCCCGAACAGCATGGACAAAAGGGAAGGCTCAGTCATGTGGGACGCCCTTGCCCCTGCTGCAAAAGAACTGGAAGATATGTATTTTGCATTATCAATAATACTCCAGGAAACTTTCGGAGATACAGCCAGCAGGCCAAATCTGATAAGAAGAGCAAGTGAAAGAGGGATAACGCCTTACAAGGCAAGTAAAGCGGTATTGAAAGGTATTTTTGACATAGAAATACCACTGGGTAGCAGATTTAATTTGGACGAGCTGAACTACACAGTCACAAAATTTATACAACATAATACAGGTACAAATCTGTATGAGTATCAGGTTGAATGTGAAACTCCCGGAAGGGATGGGGGAAGAAAAACAGGAAATATAATCCCGATTGATTATATTAACGGCTTGGGCAGAGCTGAAATAACGGAACTTTTAATTCCTGGGCAGGACGAAGAAGAAACTGAAAAACTGAGACAGCGGTACTTTGACAGTTTTAACATGAAGGCATACGGAGGGAACATCTCTGACTATAAACTTAAAGTGCATGAAATTGAAGGTGTGGGAGCTGTTAAAGTAACTCCAGTATGGAATGGTGGTGGAACAGTTCTGCTGACCATACTTGACAGTGATTTTAATCAGGCAAGCCCTACTCTGATTAAAAAAGTACAAGACATAATGGATCCGACAAAAGACGCTAGAGGTCTCGGAGTTGCACCGATAGGGCATATTGTTACAGTACAGGGTACAAGCAATGTTGCAATTAACATTAATACAAGCATCACGTTTGAGCCTAATTTTTCATGGGTGCTTGTAAAACTGAAGGTCGAGGAAGTGGTAAAGAACTACTTGCTTGAACTAAGAAAAACATGGGCATTGAAAAATGAAAAAGTGAGTAATAATTTGGTTGTAAGGGTGTCACGTATAGAAGCAAAAATACTCGACATAAATGGGATTTTGGACATTCAGAACACAACAATTAACGGAAGTCCTAACAATTTACAATTGACAGAGTATCAGATTCCTGTATGGGGAGGAATAATAGTATGACGATTTTAGAAAATATTAACGTCAACCTGCTATCGTACCTCCCTCAGTTTATGCAGGATTATAGGGAGATTAGACGAATAATGGAAAGCGAAGAACCTGAGCTGAGGTTGTTGTGGGAGCTGCTTAGGAAAGTATTCAATAATCAGTTTATACAGTACTGCGACGAAGATGGGATAAGCAAGTTTGAGGAAATGTTGGGACTACACAGGTATGAAAATGATACACTGGAAATCAGAATTTTTAGGGTTTTAACTTATTGGAATGACCAAATTCCTTATACATGGAGAGTTTTAGTGAACAGAATGGACCAGTTGTGTGGAACAGGGAACTATGAGCTAAGACCAAATTTTAATGCATATGAGCTTGGAATTACTACGAAGTTTGACGATGCAAAAAAATATGATGAGCTGAACAACATGCTAAAGACGATATTACCAGCGAACTTAGGATTTAACAGTATTAATATACTTACACCGAAAGTAGTTAATACGCTATATGTTTCTGTCGGAGCTGTGACAAATATAAACACATTAATTGAGATAGGAGGATAGAAATGGCAAGTATAAAAAGAACAGGAATAACTGACAAGGGAAAAGATTTAATAACTAGAGAAATCGCAGGAATAACAGAACTGGTATTCACGAAGATATCTGCATCAAGCAATAAACTGGCCGATACAGTAAACCTTGAAACACTTATTAATATTGATGGAGTAAAGCAGACGGTGAATGTCAGTAAAGTTGAGAAAATAGGAACATCGCAGATTAAAGTGACAGCCACGTTCAACAATTCAGGACTTATGAACGGGTACAGTATGGAAACTTTGGGAATTTATGCAAAGGATACAGCAGGAACAGAAGTTCTTTTTGCGGTTACCGTCGCGGGTACTGCCGACTTCATGCCTGCAACAAACGGGATTAATCTGAGTACGGTAACTGTGGAGTTTATATTTAACTTAAGCAATACTGATAATGTTTCATTATCTGTTGATACTGATGCACTTGTGACCGTAGGGATGTTTGATTCTTTTAAGTCGGAAGTTAATAATGATTATGTAAAATACACAGATCTGGCAACAGATACGGAAGCAGGAATATTAACGTTAGATAAAGTTAGAGAAATAGCACCAAAGCCTGATTTAACTCCTTATGTAAAAGGAGATAATTCGTACATTCACAAAGATAACAATAATCTGATTTCCAGACAAGATAAATTTGTACGATGCAACAACAATGAGACGTGGACATCTCCACATTTACACATGTACTACAACGATAATATTAATCAGTATCAGGGGACGTTTCATGTTAACGGCGGAAGGGCATACTACAAAGTCCCAGGTAGAAACAATGGAAACTTTAACGAGATTATGGATAATCATGACATGGCGGTAAGGGATAACAGAATGAACGGTATGGATGCGGATAGGAATAATTTGAGGAATTATGTAAATCAGATAAATGCAGATAGGATGGCATGGGAGATAAGGGACATGAGGCTGACAGGCTATATTTTGGAACAAGGGCCCCACGAAAGAAATGGGTACGTTGTGACTATGTCTAACGATTTAGGGAATAACACGGTGCAGTACGCCAGAAGGGCATTACAATTTTATCGCAACGGTCAGTGGTTAAATGTGCCGTTTGCATAGGAAAGGAGAGAATATGAAAAAATTTATAGTTGATAGAGTGGAATTGGCGGAGAAAGAAGGGTTTAAATATTATGGGATATTTGACAGCGAAAACAATGACTGGTACGAGGAACAGAAGAATTTTAAGGATGACACTTTAAAAGTAATGTACAACAAAGATACATTACAGGTAATCGGTACAAATAAAGACGTGTCAATGATAGCTCCGACAATGGCTGGAGATGTGGTTGAAGAAATCGAATATCAGGAAGTACAAGTAAATCCAAACTTGTATTTTGTTGAAGGGGATCTTGTAGAATTAAAGGCATACGAAACAATTAATGATGGAAAAATAGTCTTTAATAGAGAGAAGAAAATTGAAGCATTAAAAAAAGAATTGTATGAGCTAAGACTGGAATATGATGTGAAGCCGTTTGAATTTGAGATAGATGGAACTATTTATTTGCAAAATAACAGAAGCATTGATCAATCGAATTTAACAAGAATTGTTGTGATGTGTCAAGCAATGAAAAAAACGACATTTGAAAACTGGAAATTTTACACTAAAGATAACAGCGAAAAATACGTAAATATATCGCTGCAGGATATGATGGAGATGGCAAACATAATGCAGGTACAGACTACTAAGTCTATGGCGACAGAAACATTATTAAGTCATAATTTAGAAAATCTAACAGATAAAGAGCTTAAAAATTATAATGCTAAAGAAGAATATGAAAAATCTTATAAAAGCATGGAATAGGAGGAAACCTATGGAGTTAGAAAAAGACAAACTATATATATCTTTTCACAGACCGAAAAGCCTCATAGGATTACTTATATCAGCTTGGACATTAGGAAAATACAGTCATGCAGAATTTGTTTATAACGGAACTGTATATCTATCTAATCCTGGAGGAGTTAGAGAGACAGTTTATAAACACAAGAAAAACCACGAACTGTTTAAGCTTGACGAAAGTATAGATCCTAACGACATAATAGAATTTTTTAAAACAGCAAAAGGAAAGGGATATGACTACTTAGGTATATTGGGACAGTTTTTCTATGCGAACAAGGTACAAGATAAGGATAGATATTTTTGCAGCGAGTTTTGTCTTAATGCTATTGACTATGCACTGCAATTTACATTAACTTACAAGTTTAAAAGCTTAAAGGACAGAGTAGGATATGAATTTAATCCTAGTAAACTATATAGATATTTGAGGGATATGGAATTAATAAAATAAAGGAGTAAATAATGGAAAAAATCAATAAAACTGCATTTATTGAATTTGATTTTGATGGAAATTTAAAAAGTGGATTAAATTTCATAACAGATGTTGATAACTCTAGAAATATAATCGTTAAACTAAATGAAAAAATTGATG
>JBGXYD010000003.1:0-2753 GCA_041815005.1 Leptotrichia sp.
CATCATCAGAGATTTATAATAGAGGTTATATAGAAAGATTGAATACAGGGAATTATACAGGTCCGGTTGTTTATAATACAGAAACAAAAGTATATAGTTATGTACCACAGCAATCAGACTGGAAAATAGGTGTAGCAAATTCAATTGCATATAACTCAGCAAATAAAACATACAGTTATGTACCACAAATGGCACAGGGACTAGCACCAAGCATAATACCATTAACAACATCTGAAAGCTATAAGGCGACAGAACAGATAACAAGTACAGTGAGAAATACGTTTGGAAATGTGAATTCAAGTTCAGATGATATATTATTTTCTGAATACATTAAACACCGCTCCCCTAAAAATCCTGAAATTGATAAAATGTTAGAAACAATACCTGGAATTATAAATAGTAATGCACCTGATTTAGAATACAATGATGCAATAACATTTATGGGAAGAACTTATTACAAAGTCACACTTACAGATGACTTTAATGTATATAAGGCAGGTGGTAATGAATGGTATGGAAGATATTTTGCATTAGATAAACCTGTAAGTGAATTACAAGTTAGAATTGATAAAGCAATATCCAGTATGGCCAGGAATCGAAATAAGAGGAATCATAAATCATGGATATGAACTAGTTATACCCAAAGGTAATACTGTTTATATAGGAGAAACAGCACCACAAGGTGGAATATATTTGGGAGGAACTCCTCAAATATTTATGCCAGACACTAGAAATAAGGGAATTGAAGTTATAAATAAGTATCGTTTACAACAATAAATTTCAAGGAGATAATGATGGAAGAATTAATAAAAAAATGTATAGAAATGGATAAACTGCTTAGAAAAGAAAATGTAAAAAATTGGGAAGGTGTGTTTGAAAAATTTGCAAAAGAAATAGAAAGAGATGAAAAAAAAATTATTGAATTAAAAAGAGAAATTAGACAATTGATGAGTGGAGGAATGGGTTCTTTTAACGATTTAGTTTTAGCGGATAGTAAGGCAGATAATGAACTAAATAAGCTAAGAAAGGAATTATTTGAATTGCTAATTTGGTAAATTAATAGACCTGTTCGATAACCTTGCATAAAGAATGAGAGCAGGGTATAATAATACTGGTGATAAAGATGATAGATAACATTGAAAGAATAAAAAAAACTTAAAAAAGAAAATTATCAAAAAATTTTTGGTATAAAAAAAGATACCTTTGACAAAATGCTGGAGCTCTTGAATGAAACGTACAGAACTGAACATTTAAAAGGCGGACATCCGTCAAAACTGTCAGTTCTTGACAGACTTGTAATTATGCTGTCATATTATCGTGAGTATAGAACTATGGAAAATATCGCCTTTGATTACGGTGTTGCTAAAAGCACCGTTTGTGAGTGTATCAAATGGGTTGAAAACATACTGATAAAGAGCGAGGAATTCTCTCTACCTAAGAAAAAGGAGCTTGTTAATGATACAGACATAGAGGTGGTATTAGTTGATGCTACAGAATGTGAAATTGAGCATCCTAAAAAAAACATCAAAAATACTATTCAGGAAAAAAGAAAAAGCACACTGTAAAGGCTCAGATAGCTGTGAGAGAGAAGGATTTGAGAATCCTTAATGTTTCATTTTCATATGAGAGTGTTCATGATTTCAAGCTATTCTGTGAAAGCAACTTACATTTTTCAAAGGATGTACTTTTAATTGCAGATAAGGGATATCTTGGAATCAAAAAGATACACAGTAACAGCCTGATACCGAAAAAGTCAACAAAGAAGCACAAATTGACGAAAGAGGAAAAGAAATACAATTCAATTATTTCAAAGCGGAGAATTTACATAGAACATGTGAACAGATGTATTAAGAAATTTAAAATAGTGTCTGAACGTTACAGAAATAAGAGGAAGAAATTCTTTATGAGATTTTCATTAATTTGTGCAATTTATAATTTTGAATTATAGGTTATCGAACAGGTCTAATCCTTGGAGCCTCGAATATAGTATCAGCATATGGGAACTCCAAAGACCCAGGAATAACATTTGAAGCAGATGGGAAACTGAAAGTAGAAGGAGCTGATATTCAAAGTAGAGGACCAGTACTATTCAAAGGAAAAGAAGGAGTAGAGCTTCTACCGGGAATAGAAAACAGCAGCAGATATGAGGAGCATAAGAGAAGTGGAATAACAGGAAGCTTAGGGATATCAAATGGAACGATAAGTGCAGGTATAAGCTATGAGAAGAGCCTTGAGAGATTGCAGGAAACAGGTAAGGATGTAGTAAGGAACAAGTTGAATGTATCAGGAGATGTGGTATTAAAGAGTGAAACTGGAGAAATAAACTTTATGCCAACCGAAGGTGCAATAGGTGGCAAGCTGATATTTGATTCAAATGGGAATCCGATAAATATACTTGATGTCCAAAGTGAGAGGAGGATAGACAGGCATAGTGAGAGAAGCTCCATAGGGATAGGAGTAAGTGCAGGAATACCAGTAGTAGGAGCAATTCAAAATCTTTACAATGCAGGAAAGAATATAGGACAATCAGAACATAGGGAAGACTATATAAACAGTGGAAGTCAGGTATTGAATGTGGGAGCAGGATTCCTGTCAGCATATGGAGAGCTATTTACAAGTCCATTGTCAACAGGAGTTTCATTGAGCTACAGCAATTCAAGATCAGATTTACACAGGGAAGAAAGTATTTCAGTAGGAAGTAATCTGTATGTGGCAGGAGGAGTGGAATACAATGGCTCAATGCTACATACAAG
>JBGXYD010000004.1:0-4683 GCA_041815005.1 Leptotrichia sp.
TGAAAGTGTTAAAGCTGATCCTCTTCAAGGAAGGAATTTGTATGGAATGAATAATGACCCTAATTTTTCAAAGGCATCAGGGTTTCAAAAAATGGAAGCTATACATGAATTATCAAATGGAAGGAAAATAATAATACATTATCAATATAATGAAACTGCAAAGAAAGTTTATGATATGAAATTTATAGGAGAGAGACCCGAATAGAAATATTCAGTGAAATTAGGAGGAATAAGAATATGAGAATACTAAAAAGAGGTAGATATGGAGATGAAATTGTAGAAATTTTTGCTGTTTATTGGGATAAAAGGGGAGATACGCTTTTTTTGGGCATGACAGATAAATACAGTGGGTTACATGCTTATTCAGCAGATGAAGTTGAGATTATTGATCCAAATATAAATTTTAGAATGGTGTATTTTTCTGATGGTAATCTTCCTGCAATTCTTCATTGGTCATTAGTAGAAAAAAACTTATTAGATGAGGTTATTGATGGCAATATAGAATTAAGAAAAGAGTTTTTGGACATATTACGTTCAGAGAATATAATAGACTGGTAATATCTGACAGTAAATGAATCCTGATACTAGAATTATCTCAATAAGAGGATGCAGAATTAAAAAGGGGGGTATGACCTAAATAAAGTAACTAATGAGTTAGGAGTGATGTAAGATGAAAATAAAAGTAAGACGTAAAGATAGAGGAGATGAAATTGTGGATATTTTTGGTATTTACTGGGATAAAAGGGCTAATACACTTTTTCTGGGAATACCGAATGATAATATAGGGGTATTTGGCTACTCGGCAGACGAAGTTGAGATTATTGACCCAAATATAAATTTTAGGACAGTGTATTTTACGGATAACCGACTTCCGGCAATTCTTCACTGGGCATTAGTAGAGAAAAACTTATTAGATGAAGTTGTTAACGGTAATATAGAATTAAAAGAAGAGTTTCTGGAAATAGTGCGTTCAGAGAATGTAATAGACTGGTAATGATTAACAGTAAAAAAGATTTGTAACTAGAAAGAAATATTAATTGGAGAAAGGAAGGAAACAGGATGTTAGAATATTCGACTATCTATTCAGCAGTATTAATGGGAACATTTGAAGAATTTTTGAAGAAATTCAATGAAGAAGATCAGTATTATGAAACTGCAAGGACAGATAATTTGTTATATACAGCATTAAGGAATGCTGATGAAACAGCACGTTATGAAATTGCTAACTTTTTAATAAGTAAGGGAGCAGATGTCAAGGTAGTGACGGAAGATGGAGAGAGCTTATTTTTTCCATTATTTTCATATATTGGAAAGGATATAGAAAAAACAACGATATTATGTAAGAGATTATTGGAAAAAGGTGCGGATATAACAGTGTTGGATAAGAAACACAGGATAGCCTGCTTCTGGTCACTCTTCGGTAAGGAGATGATAAATGTTCCTGAAATAGAATTGATGACATTATATCAGTTAATATTTTCACAGACAGGATTACCGCTTTTAATAGAGAATAACTGGGGAATGACAGTAATTGATATTGCAAAACAAAGTTATAGGGAAATAGCTGTAAAAATGATGGAGGATTATATTGAAAAATATGATTTAAAGAAAAAATAATATTTTTATGTAAAAGAGGGGAAAATTGGGGTGGAGTAAATGAAATAACTATCATTATTACTATTAAATGCAAAGAATCACTTATTGATGTTAAGTACAAAAGATGACGAATACAAGACAAGAACAACAACGCATACAAGTGGAGGAGGACTTGGAAAAAAGAAGACTACTACACAGACTTGGACAGAGGATAATGAGTATGCCAATAATGTAGATTTAACCACAGACGGCAATATATTGATGAACTACCATGGGGTAGGAGCTCCTGCAGATAACAAAGGTGTATTTGCTCAGGGAGTAAACTTTAATGCA
Organism: Leptotrichia sp.; assembly: GCA_041815005.1. Lineage (GTDB taxonomy): Bacteria > Fusobacteriota > Fusobacteriia > Fusobacteriales > Leptotrichiaceae > Leptotrichia_A. The sequence goes on from JBGXYD010000004.1 coordinate 1,930, forward strand.
GGAGGAGCAGTATTAGGATATTCAGAAGGGAATATATATGAGCAGGGGACAAGGGACAGGCTGAACAGCGAGTACAGCTCAAGGACGAGAAAGAGCTGGCTGGGGATAAATTATGGGAAGTCATCGGATTATGTAAATACAAACCGAGAAAGATATGTGCATAGCCAGCTGTACGGAGATGCAGGAATAACGTTTGAGGCGGATGGAAAGCTTAAGGTAGAAGGAGCAGATGTTCAGTCATCAGGAAATATATTCTTAAAAGGGAAACAGGGAGTGGAAATACTTCCTGGAATAGAAAACGGTATCCGATATGAAGAATATAAGAAGACAGGATTTACAGCAAGTTTTAGTGGAGGAAGTGCCTTTGTTGGAATGGAAATGAAGAAAAATCAGGCGATGACACAGAGCGTAAATAATGTAGGAAGTATAATAAACTCAAGGAACGGGAATGTAGTACTGGCAGGAGATTATGTAGTAGGAAATGCAGTAAAGATAGGAGCAGGGGAAGACATATTTATAGATGGAAAAACAGGAGTATTGATAGTAGATGCTACAAATGAAAGAAATAGTTCAAGTGAAAGTTCGGTTTCAAGAGTAGGATTATACGCATCTGCTGATGGGAAAAAATTGACAGCTTCTGCAGGTTTAGAAGCAGTATTTGCAGGAGAAGAAGGAACAATAACATCACTGATACCGGAGAGAAGTACAGTAGTAGCCCAGAATATATGGATAAAATCAGGTGATGGAAATATAACTCTTCAAGGGGATTATGGAGCAGAAGAGAACATACTGGTTACTGCAGAAAACGGAAGGATATATATAAAAGATTCCAGAAGTGAAGTTTATACTTCTGATGAAAGTATGAAGGCTCGAATGGCTTTAGGAGCAGGAGTGAATTTAGGAGGATTTAAAGATACTCTTAAAATGTTTAAAGATACAGAAAGAGTCTTACGTAATATCGGTGAATTACCTAAAATAGTCGGATTTGCAACAGATGTTATTGGTGGAAAAAGTTTACTGGAAAGTCTTGAAGGAAGAGAAAAGTCAATAGAGCTATGGAGTACAATATTTACAGGACCTAGTTCAGGTGGAGTATCAGGGACAGGCGGATTACAGGCAAGTTTTGAAAAAAGCGAAAATGTAAGTGAATATATTCAAAATATAACGACAAATGTGAGAGCAGGAAGAGATATAACATTTAAAAGTAAAGATTTTGAAACATATGGAGGAGCAGTCAGAGCAGAAAATGACCTGTCAATAGATGCAAAAACAGTATCTATAAATGCATCACTAGATACATATATGTCAAAAGGAAACAGCAGAGGCATAAATCTGAACAGCAGCCTTATCGGTTCAGAACATACAACAACTTCTTTAAATTACGGAAAGAGCAGTTCATATGGGGAGCTGTATAATAATACGTATATAGGAGCCGGAAGTAATCTGACAGTAAGAGGAGATGATATGTCGGTAAGAGGTGGCGTATTGACAGGAAGACAGACAGATGTATCAGTAAATAATCTTCTTATTGAAAGCCTGCAAGATAAAGAAAAAATCAGCGGAATAGGAGTAAATTTCAGTTTTGGAGTAGTTCATGGCACTACTTATGATAAAAATACAGGAAGTGCAGTCCGTGATGACAGATACAGTGGTTCGGCAGGAGGTACACAAACAGAAGGAGACAGGGCTTGGGTAAAAGAACAGAGTGGAATTTACGGAACAGAGAAAGCAGATGTAACAGTAAATGATAAGCTGACTTTAATCGGAGGGATAATAGCTAATATTGACAGGAATGGAAATGATAAGGGGAATTTGACATTAAAATATGGTTCCATTGAAGCAAGAGATATAGGGAATTATGATGATTTAAGAAGTATCAGTGCAAATGTAAGTATATCGGAAAGAAGTGAGAGTGAGAAAACTAAAAAGGTAATTAATAAAAATGTTGCTGAGAGAAACTTATCAAAAAATGATATAACTTATGTCCCTAATAGAGTTAATGAAGAATATACTGTTGGAGTACAAGGACATAAAGCAGAGGGAATAACAAGGGCTACAATAGGTCAAGGCACAGTGAACTCAGTGAAGGGCATACAGCAGGTAGGCGTAAACAGGGATACAGCTAAATCAAATGAAATAACGGGAAATGTAAAAGTCAGCCCGGTATCATATACTTATATGTCGGAACAAAATAACTGGGAAGATTTTAATAAGATAACAACGTCAAATATGGGTTCTATAGGGAAATTTATAGATGATCTGGGAGTATTTATGGATACACTGGACGGCGTAAGAGAGCATGGAAGAGGAAATCTGGAAGGAATACTGGCAACAAATACTTTTAAGATTATTGATAGAATAGAAAGACCGGTATCGGAGTATGTAACGAGATTCACTTCATTAGTACCGACAGCCGAAGGACATGGAGGAATAATGGACCAGATTGTCAGATTAATAAGACAGGATGAAACTCCAATAATAGAGATATCGTTAAGTAAAGATAGGGACGGGAAATCACAGGTGAAGATGAAGGAGATAGATGAAATATCAGATAACAGCATAGGGAATGGAGTGGTCAGGATAGGGACAAACGGAATTATTGAGCTGAAGGAACAAGAAATGTGATTTTCAAGAACTTAACAGATGAAGATATAGCAAGATACGATAAGGGGAATTTGACATTAAAATATGGTTCCATTGAAGCAAGAGATATAGGGAATTATGATGATTTAAGAAGTATCAGTGCAAATGTAA
>JBGXYD010000005.1:0-4589 GCA_041815005.1 Leptotrichia sp.
CTCATTTAGCAACATCATTGGAAATAATTTATTATAACTCACTAAATTTTACGCTTTTTTTTAGTATAAAACAATAAGAGAAATAATATAACTAACCTAAAAATCGTAAAAATTAATTCAGTGTAAAAAATATTTTTCTTTTCAATACATTTGCTTGATATTTTAGAAATATATCTATTTAAAAATTTTGATTTTTTTGTTTTTAAATCAATTGAATAATTTTCTTTTATTATTTCTACAATTGTCCCAATGTATTTTTCTGATAATACTAATGTCTCTGTTCCATAATAATCTATATTCCAATTATTATAACCCTTTGTTGAAGTTATTTTACTGCTCTTAATAATTCTACGACATATGAAATCTTCTTCATTCCCAAAATATGTAAATCTAAAGAATTAGACACCCCCTCCCCTTTTATTTTTATAACTCTTCCACAATATACTTAAAAAAATCCACATTTGAAAGAAATGATATATGCGGATACCCTGCCAGTGCACTTTTCTTCCTGTATCCACATTCCCAGTTTCTTCCATCATTTTTTGTTATGCTGTAAAAATATATATATCCCTTATCCGAACCTTCAGGAACTTCAACGTTTCCCGTTATTTCAGAATAATGGAATTCATGCCCCCTCGTTTTAAGTATTCTACTGTCTGAAGTTTTCTCCCTGCATTCGATATCTATATATCCGAATCTTCCTATATTAAGCCTGTCTTTCATGGATATTTCCACATCAAATATGCCTACAAAGTCATATTCTTCACCATTTAACAGTTTCAGCCTTCTGGTAAGATAGATAAATCCTCCACATTCTGCATATATTTTTACTCCCTTTGTATGGGCATCCCTTATGCTTTCCATCATACTTCTATTTTCCGAAAGCTCCTTTGCATAAAGTTCAGGATATCCTCCCCCCAGATAAATAAGGGAAACATCTTCAGGAACTTTCTCATCCTTTACAGGACTGAATTCCACTATATCAAATCCGCAATATCTTATAAGATCCATATTTGAATTATAGTAAAAGGAAAAAGCTCCACCTTTAGCAACTGCTATCTTTTTCCCTCTATACCTGTCCTTCAGTTCCTTTACTCTATCCAAACTATCCATTACAGCATTGCTGTAAAATTCTTCAGCAAGTTCATAAATCCTTCTTATATTGAGGCTGTCTCCGGCTATTTTCCTAAATAGCTGTATCTTATCATCCAGTTCTTCATTTTTCTCCAGTTCAGATGCCTGTCTTAGTCCCAGATGCCTACTTTTCACTGAAAGTTTTTCATTTTTCGGTATATAACCCACACATTCTATCCCCGTATACCTTTCCACAGCTTCCTTTAGGTTATTATACAATCTTTCTGAAGAAACATTATTCAGTATAACTCCTTTTATTTTTACTCTTTCGTCAAAATTTCTAAATCCGAGAATCTCTGCAGCTATACTTGTAGAAATTCCTTTTGCATTCACAACCAGAATTACCGGAATGTCTAAAATCCTTGCCACATGTGCTGTACTAAAATTATCCTTTTCATTCCCCAAACCATCATAAAGTCCCATAACTCCTTCAACTATGGAAATATCCTTTCCGATACTGTTTATTTCAAATATATTTTTTAAAGTCTGCTCATCATGCATAAAGGCATCCAGATTATACGACCTGTTTCCTGTAAAGAGCTCGTGATATCCCGGATCTATATAATCAGGCCCTATCTTAAAAGGAGCTACATTTTCCAAAACTGACATAAGAATGCTGCTAACTGTAGTCTTTCCGCTCCCGCTCATTGTTCCCGAAATAAGTATCTTCTTCATCCATTACCCCTTTCCCTTCAAGTATATATCAAATTTTGATATATTTGGAATATTTAAGTTTATCTGTTTTAAAAATACAAAATTAAAAAGAATTTCTTCCTTTTTCTCATGCCACGATATCTTCCCCATATATATTAAATATATACATGATCTGCCCTTCAAATCTTCTGTATTCATTTCTTCAAGTGTCTTGTTTACAATCTTTTCCACTTCCTCCTCAGTATATCCTAGATTTTCAGGTTCGTAAGATACTTCCTGAAAAACTGATAGGTTAAAAATCTGATTCTCCTTTTCCTAAACCTTTGGATATTTTCTTACTGTCTTTGTAATGTTTACTGCTCCTTCAATAACTGAAAACATCATAACTGCTCCGCTTCCTTCCCCCAGTTTCATATTCATATATAAGGAAGGCTCAAGTCCCAGCTCCTTCATAATATATTTCATTCCAGGCTCTTCACTTAAATGGGAAGCTATCATATATCCTTTGCTTTCAGGGCATATTCTATAGGCCAGATAGGCAGCTACAGCAGATATTAACCCATCTATAACCACAGGAACCTTGTTTAATGCACACCCTAGAAATATCCCTGTCATTCCAGCAATATCAAGGCCCCCCACCTTTGCCAGCACATCTATAGGGTCCTCTAGATCAAATTCTCCTAAACATCTATTTGCTTCTATTGCCTTCTTTATGACCTTCTTTTTATGCTCCAATGTCCTGTCATCAATTCCACTTCCATAACCGACTATATCATCAAGTGAAAGCTCTGTAAAGACTTTTAATACTGCACTACTTGTAGTGGTATTTCCTATCCCCATTTCTCCTGCGGCAAAGAGGTTGTATCCCTCTCCTTTAAAGGTATTTATAATCTCTATCCCTGTTTCTATGGCTTTTTGGGCGACTTCATACGACATTGCCGCCCCTTCTGTCATATTATCCGTTCCTAAAGGCATAAGCTTCCTGTCTATTACCCCCTTCAGACTTGTTTTATTATTTTCATCACTTGTTTCATCTATCCCCAGATCTACCACCCTCACATCTGCACCAAATACATTCCCCAATGCATTTATGGAGGACTTCCCCTGTACCATTGCCTCCACCACATACCGAGTTATAACCCTTTTAGATTTACTCACCCCTTCTCTTTCCACTCCATTATCCGCAGCCATTACAAGAACCATCTTTTTTCTAGGGGTATATCCTTCCTCTATTCCCTCCAGCCGAATTGCTAATGTTTCAAGTTTTCCAAGTCCCTTCGGGGTCTTAAGTAGTGAATCCAGTTCCTTTTTCTTTTCAATTTCTCTTTTAATATCAATGGGCTTTATCTCCTTTAAAATCTCTTTTAAATTTATCATGCGTATACCTCTTCTTTATTTTATATCTTTCATATATTAGGGTTATTTTACCACTTTTCATTATTTATAATTGAGGCATCTTATAGAGTTTTAGATATTAGAACTTCTTTATCCTGTCCATAGGATTTTTATGACATAGCCATATAATGTAATTTATTTTCCGTAATAATCCTTTAAAATATCAGAAAGAGCTCCTATAACCTTGTCATTATCCCCTCTAGCCCTTATGGCGAGCCTAAAATAACTCCTATCCAGACATTTGAAATTTGAGGCATCCCTTATAAGTATTCCCTTATCCAGCATCTTCTCCTTTAATTCTCCCACATCTAGACCTTTTTCTACTATTTCTTGTTTTATTTTCACAAGAATAAAGTTCACATATGTTCTATAGGGGTTTAGACCTTCTATTTCCAGCAGACTTTCATACATATATTTTTTTTCTTTTTCTATCCACTCCTCTGTCTTTTCTATATATTCTCTATCCTCAAGTACTGTTAATCCTGCCAGTTCTGCAAAACTGTTTACACTCCACATTTCTTTTGTTTCCTCTATCCCAGAAGACAATTCTTCATCAAAGCAAATTCCATATCCCAGCCTTAATCCTGGAATGGCAAAAAACTTAGTTAATGACCTTATAACAAAAAGCTTTTTCTTGTCTTGTCTGCTATTTATTATACTTTCCTTCACTCCATCTTTCACAAATTCGATAAATGCCTCATCAACAAAAAGTTTTGTATCTGTTTTAATACATTTTTCCAAAATTTTTTCCATATTTTCCAGACAGATAAATTTTCCTGTAGGATTATTCGGATTACATATTATAACAAGGTCATAGCCCTTATCCAGCTCACTTATTAGTATTTCAACATTTAAGGTAAATTCATCCTCTTCAGACAGCTTGAAATGCTCAATCTCTAACCTTTGTCCCTCTCTTTTACTTTCACAATTCCCATATCCCTTCCAGGCTATTTTTATCCCCCTTTCGTATTCAGCAAAGGTAGGGGATACTACCAGTATCCTTTCTGCTCTTATTTTCTTCATAAAAAGTGATATTACTTCTGTTGCTCCATTTCCTAATATAATATTTTTCATGTCCAGTTTATACTTAGCTGCGATTTTTTCCCTTAATATAACATAATCTGGATCTGGATAACATTCCAGTATATGTATGTTTTCCAGTATTGACCGCTTCAATGTTTCAGGTATCCCATAAGGATTTATGTTAGAACTGTAATCCAGTATATTTACCATATTTCGTTCTCTAAAAATTTTATATATATTCCCTCCATGAAGTTCCGTATTTTTTCTGCCCATAAAGTTTTCCCTCTCAAGATTTTCTACAATCCCTATTATAATTTCTCATATTATACCTTAAACTCCACGAAATTCAAATTTTTTATTTCTAAGGATAATATTTTTTTCAA
>JBGXYD010000006.1:0-14669 GCA_041815005.1 Leptotrichia sp.
AAGGAAGGGAATGAAAATGGAAAGTCGATTAACGGATAACTTAAACAGAATAATAGCAGGTATAGTAAATGTAGAAAAAAATGATATAAATAATGAAAATGCGAACATGTCCTCCATGACACCTGCAGGACAGATGATGAGATTCGCTTCTGAAGTTTCTAAGATATATACACTGGAAAATCTAGTTTCAGAGAGATTTAAAAAGGCTCATAATGAAGGGGAGATACACATTCATGACCTCGATTATTATCCTAGTAAGACGACCACCTGTCTGCAATACGACCTTGCTGATATGTTTGAGAAGGGGTTTCAGACAAAGCATGGTTTTATAAGGGAAGCCAAAAGCATAACGACTTATGCGACCCTTGCCACCATAATATTTCAGACAAATCAGAATGAACAGCACGGAGGGCAGTCTATTCCTGCCTTTGATTTTTATATGGCAAAAGGTGTCCTAAAGTCCTTTAGGCGACATTTCAGGTATAGAATACTAAGTTTTCTGTCTCTTGATTATGTGGATGAGACAAATAGTAAGGTAAAGGAATTTATAAATGAGAATATCTATACGATACTTCCTGGGAAGGAAGTTGCCAAGAAAACATCGGAATATTTTAATATACCTCAGGAACAGATAGAACGTCTCCTTGAGATAGCCTATGATGATACTAGGCTTGAGACTTATCAAGCTATGGAAGGTTTTCTGCATAATTTGAATACGATGCATTCGCGTGGGGGAAATCAGGTGGTATTTTCATCTATAAATTATGGAACAGACACTTCCGAAGAGGGACGTATGGTCATAAGGGAGCTGCTAAAGGCGACAGAAGACGGACTTGGAAAAAGGGAAACCCCCATATTTCCCATCCAAATATTTAAAGTAAAGGAAGGGCTTAACTACAGTGATGAGGACTATGACTGCGTTATGGAGGACTTTGATGGAATTATGGAGGAAATACTAAAGGATGATGATGGCAGAAGGGGAAGAGATAAATTTACGGTCCCAAACTTTGATCTTCTTTTGATGGCTTGTAGAACCACAAGTAGAAGACTTTTCCCTAATTTTCTATTTCTTGATGCAAAATTTAACAGACATGAAAAATGGGAGATGTCAGATCCCCAAAAATATAGATATGAAGTGGCAACAATGGGATGCCGTACGAGGGTATTTGAAAACCTTCATGGGGAAAACAGTAGCCTTGGGCGTGGAAATCTCTCCTTTACCAGTATAAATTTTCCCAGAATTGCCATTGAGGTTAGAAGAAATGTAGAAAAAACCATAGGAGAAATGAAGTCTGTTGGGAAATTTTTCAACGAGCAGGAGGAAATAGATACAAAGTATAAACTTCTTGTGGAGCAGTTCCATGAAAGGGTAAAGGAAATGACTTATCTTATAGCGGAGCAGCTGATAGAAAGGTTTACTTTCCAAAAGACAGCACTTGCGAAGCAGTTCCCCTTTATGCGTTCAAATGATCTTTGGAAGGGAATGGGAAGAAAAGATCCTAATGATGAGCTGGACGAAGCACTTTTATCAGGAACTTTGGGGATAGGATTTGTTGGGGGAGCAAATGCCATGTATGCCCTCTTTGATAAGGATCATGGAAATTGTGATATATCATATACCACCCTCTACAATACCCTAAAAATAATGAATGAAGTGGTGGAGGATTTGAAAAAGCAACATGGACTTAACTTTTCTATAATTTCTACCCCTGCTGAAAGCCTTGCGGGAAGATTTTTACGGATAGACAGGGAGAAGTTTGGAGAAATAGAAAATGTAACGAATAGGGACTATTACGTAAATTCCTTCCATATTGATGTTAAGGAAAAGATAGGAATATTTGAGAAGATAAGAAAAGAAGCTCCTTTCCATGAGCTGACAAAGGGAGGACATATTACCTATGTTGAACTTGATGGGGAGGCAAGGAAAAACACAAGTGTAATACTTAAGATTGTAAAAGTAATGAAAGAGGAAGGGATAGGCTATGGATCTATAAATCATCCTGTGGATAAGTGCAGAGAATGTGGAACTGAAACTATAATAGGGGATAATTGTCCTGTGTGTGGAAGTGATAACATATCAAGGATAAGACGTATAACAGGATATCTTACTGGAGATCTCGACAGCTGGAACAGTGCAAAGAAATCTGAAGAAAAGGATAGGGTTAAGCATACTTTATGAAGATAGAAAAAACAGATTTTGCAAAGGAATATTTAAACGATTCAAATTTGGAAAAAAGCTTTAAAATAAGGGTGCTCAAAATTTTCAGGGAGACTATAGTGGACGGCTTTGGTCTTAGGTATTCCATTTATTTTTCAGGTTGTCCCCATAGATGTCCCGGGTGCCATAATGAATATTCGTGGAATCCTGAAAACGGGGAGCTTCTTACCTATGAAAAACTGGAGGAAATGGTAAATGAGATAAATGGGAACACATTGCTTGACGGGATTACCATAAGTGGAGGAGATCCCCTTTATAATCCGGAAGAAATGTTGAAGGTACTGAAATATCTGAAAAAAGCCACTGGAAAGAATATATGGCTCTACACAGGTTATACTCTAGAAGAAGTGAAGGAAAATGAAGCAAGAAATGCCTGTCTTGAATTTATAGATGTCCTCGTTGACGGTCCTTTTATAAAGGAGCTTTATTCTCCTTATCTTAAGTTCAGGGGAAGTGAAAATCAGAGAATTATAAAGGTGAAAGATGTTTGTAAGTGAAAAGGGCAGGAAATAACAGGATAGAATATTAGAATCGGATGCAATATCGGAGGAGATGGACTGGGAAAGGGATAGAATACAAAATGAATGAAATGGACAGGACTGAAAAAATAGAATCGGGGAAAAAGATACTTTATAGTGTAGATTATGATAAAGTGGTAATTTTTAAGGAGAGGATAAACAGGTTTACTGTAAGATTCCAGTTTGAAGAAGGAGAAAGAGAAGGTGAGCAGGAAAAAGGGGAAAAGAAAGTGAGTAGACAGATGGAGGACTTGGCACATCTTCATGATACAGGGAGAATGAGGGAACTTCTTGTGGAGGGTGCAAAACTTCTTGTGAAAAAGGCAGATATGAAAAAGATGGTTAGAAAAACCAGATGGGATGTAATAGGTGTAAAGGCTGGGGAAGAGATAATCCTTATAAATACAGTCTTTCATAGGTACATTACAGAGGCTGTTTTTCGTCAGAGGGAAATTTCCCCCTTTGATGAGCTTCTATATGTAAAGCCTGAATACAAGTACGGAAAAAGTAAGATAGATTTTTACTTGGAAAGTGAAAAGGAGAAAATTTTTGTTGAAGTGAAGGGATGTACCCTTGTGGAAAATGGAATAGCAAAATTTCCAGGGGCACCTTCTTCTAGAGCGATAAAACATCTTGAAGAGCTTATGAAACTAAAAAAAGAAGGCTTCAGAACAGCAGTATTCATACTCATATTCAGAAAATCAGAGGCCTTTGCCCCTGAACATAATATAGACAGGAAGTTTTCAGAGTGTTTTTACAAGGCTATAGATGCCGGTGTAGAAATATATCCGATGCTATTGAGATATGAAAATAGGAATATCTACTTTGAAAAAAATATAAAAGTTTTGGAAAAAAGATTTTAGCCTTTATAATAAAGAGGTTAAGGTCTTTTTGTCCTTTTTAAAAGTTGAAAAAAGTAGAAGAATATGATATAATCCAATGAATATCTAAAAAATAAAATCAAGGAGAAAAAAGGCATGGGAAGTGGTGGAATACAGGTTATAATATTATATCTTGTTATTATGGGAATCATAATTGTACCCCAGATATTGACTACAAGAAAGAAAAGACAGAAGCAGCAGACAATGTTGGATAACCTTAAATCAGGAGATAAGATAGTAACGATCGGAGGAATATGTGGAACAGTATTGTCAATTTCTGACAAGACGGTGGACATAAAAATAGATAAGAATGTAAAATTAACTGTTACAAAGGCTGCAATTTCAAATATTGTTGCTGAATAGGTCGGATCATTGCTATGACAGCTTTGAAATTAAAGGGGAAATACAAGTTGTTTAAATTGGCTTGAATAGGATAATAGGACAGCTTTTTAAGAAACTTGTGAAAGGGAAAATAAAAAGGATTAAATTGGGAAATAAAAGTAAAGTTTATTGCTTTGGTACTTTAATTGAAATAAACTTAAGATGTAATGGGAGGAAAAATGAAAAGGATTTTTATAGTAATGTTGTTTTTAATAGGTACGGCATTATTTTCAGAAACTCTGGAAAAGGTAAGTTATAGTAATGGAGTTTTTTCAGGAAGAATAAGGGAAAATAAGCAGCTGGACATAAAGACGTCCACTGGAAATGGGGGGAAGGTCCTTATACTAACCCTTCCCAATGTAAATAGAAGTGATGCAAGTTTAAGGTCGCCAAAGGACAAATTTCTAGATAGTGCCAATATATCAACACAGGGAAATGAGACTACCATTTACTTTTTTATGAAGGAAGGAACTACTTATGCAATATATAACGGAGTAAGGGAATTTCAGATAAAGTTTGATAATTCAGGAAGTGCTTCTACAGGGACAGGAGTAAAAATACCTCCTACGACAACAATAAAGGAACCAAGTTCCGGTTCAGGTCAGACTAATGTAGGGGGAACAGAAACTGCTACGAGAACACCTTCAAGAAAAGGCACATATACAATAGTAGTGGATGCAGGTCATGGAGGACATGATGCGGGAGCTGTAGGAAACGGATATAGGGAAAAGGATTTGGCACTGGCTGTGGCACTTAATTTAGAGAAGGAACTTTCAAAAGAATATAATGTAATTATGACAAGAAGGTCGGATATTTTTAAAACCCTTCAGGAAAGACCAGAAATAGGTAATAACAGATCAGCGGATCTTTTTGTCAGCATACATCTGAATTCTGCAAGCAGTTCATCTGCAAATGGAACGGAAGTATATTATTATGAAAAGAATGATTCAGGAAGCTATTCTTCAAATGTGGCAAAATTTGAAAACAGCAGCGGAGGAAGTGTTGCAATGTCAGACTATGCCCTAAAGGAGATTAACTACAGAATGAATCAGCATAGGAGTTCTGCACTGGCAACTGATGTGTTAAACGGATTGTTAAATAATTTTGCCGTAAAGGACAGGGGTGTAAAAACTGCAAACTTTGCTGTGTTAAGGGGAAGTAATTCACCATCGATACTTGTCGAACTTGGGTTTATGTCTAATTATGGAGATGTTTCCCAATTTGCCGATAACTTCGGTCAGGAAAGGGCAGCAAGAAGTATTGCAGATGCAATAAGAAGAAATTTTTTATTGAAATAGTATAAATTCAGGTTTCTGATGGAGTTCATTGATTTCCTGAGGGAACCTGATATAGGAAAGAAATATAAAAAAACAAGGAGTTTTGACCTTATGGAGAAGGATAATAAAAATAATGAAAATGTAAGAAAAAAAGCCACAAATTCTCCTGTCAAGGAAAAGATAAAATTATTTTTCAAAAAGAATTTATTAGTAATAATTCTTATTCTTCTTTCAGCAGGGGCTATAGCTGTAAATGAGTATGACAAGAAAAATACAGAAACTATAAATGTGGTGGTTGATCCAAAACTTTTAACCACTCCTCTTGAAAGTCAGCAGACCCAAGAAAAGATTACCATATATGTCTACAACCAGGATACACGTGCTGTGGAGGAGAGGGAAGTCATTATTCAGAGACAGCAAAACTTAATTGAGGGAGACTATATAAATGAAATAATAAAAAATACCCCTTTCCTGACGGAAAATATGAAGTTCCAAAGTGCATATAGTTTAAATGTAGACGGTAAAAACACAACTATAATAAAACTGAATGAGGCTTTTTCTGGGTTGAGGGTAAATGAGGAATTGTTTAATGGTTTCACCCAGTCGGTGGCAAATACGATTTCTAAAAATTTTCCAAATATACAGGGAATAAATATACAGATAGATGGAGAGGCAATTATTCAATAATAATTGCCTTAATTTTTATTAATATATAGAAAATAGAAACTATGGGAGGTAGGAATGAATATTGAAAAGATAAGGACAAATGTGAGGAATTATTTAGATGAAAAAAGATATAATCATGTAGTAAGAGTTGCAGAATGTGCAAAAGAACTTGCCAAAATACATGGAGTAAATGAAGAGGATGTGGAAGCTTCCGCATATTTGCATGATATAGGGAAATTTTTCGAACTGTCCCATATGTTGGATCTTATAAAGGGTAAATATCCAGAAGTACAAGATGAAATGTCGAAGTCTACTTCCATATTGCACGGTTTTGCTGGAGCAGAATTTGTAAGGAATAACTACGAGCTTTTTGAAGTTGATAATGAGGAAATACTGGATGGAATAAAATACCATACCATAGGAGGGAAGAATATATCCCCCCTTGCCAAGATAATATACCTGGCTGATGCAATAGAAATTGGAAGATCGTGGGAAGGGGTTGAAAAAGCAAGGGAGCTTGCTCAGGTAGATTTAGATGAAGCCCTTAAATATGAGATAGATTCAAAAATTCAGTATTTAATATCAAAGGATACAATTATTCATCCCAATATTATACTGTTCAGAAATTCCTTAATCTATAAAAAATAAAGTTCAAGGAGGAATATGGAATGAAGGATTTAAATAGGGAACTGACTTATTTGAAACAGGTTCTGGAAGAATATCAGTTTAATTTTCAGGAAATAATGGAACTGCTTGAATGGAGTCGTAAAAAAAGGAAAATATACAAACAGATATTAAATTCATGGGTGGAAGAAGGGGAGATATATCTAGACAGAAACGGAAAATATACTCTCCCTGAAAAGGCGGGGATGTTTAAGGGAGAAATATCCATTTCCAGTGGAAACTTTGGATTTTTAGATATACCTGGTGAAGAAAGCATCTTTATACCTGGAAGCTATCTGAATACTGCTGCAAATGGGGATACCGTCCTTGTCAGACTCCTAAAGGGGGCATCTTCTTCAAATAAAAGCCGTGAGGGGGAAGTGTATAAAATAGTAAAAAGGGAAAGGGATGTCTTTGTAGGAGTATTTGAAAACAAATTGAACTTCGGATTTGTAAAACCTAGAAATTCCATAAAGGATATATATATTCCAAAAAAGAAGACAAAAGGAGCCAAAACAGGGGATCTTGTAGCTGTAAAAATATATTTCTGGGGGGAAGAAGGAAGAAAACCTGAGGGAGAGATAATAAACATATTGGGAGATCCTGAGGACACAAAAGTTCTCATATCATCTCTTCTTATAAATGCAGGTATACAGGAGAAATTTCCAAATGAAGTCATAAAGGAAGTGGACAAAATAGAGGAAAATTTTTTCGAAGAACTTGAAAATAGACGGGATTTAAGAAATCTTGACATTATAACTATTGATGGTGCAGATGCTAAAGATTTAGATGATGCAGTTTATGTTGAGAAGACAGACTCAGGATATAGACTTTATGTGAGTATAGCTGATGTATCCTACTATGTTAAGGAAGGAACGGAACTGGATATGGAAGCCCTTAAAAGGGGAAACTCCATATATCTTGTGGACAGGGTAATACCTATGCTTCCTAGAAAGCTTTCAAACAATCTTTGTTCATTGAATCCTAATGAAGATAAGCTAACATTTACAGTGGAAATAGACTTTGACAGTAAGGGGAAAGTCATAAGAAATGACTTTTACAAGTCTGTCATCAAGTCAAAATATAGAATGACCTATACAAATGTAAATAAAATATACGAAGGGGATGAATCCCTTATGGAAGAATACAAAGAAATACATAAAATGCTGGGAGAAATGTTGGAACTATCCCACCTTATAAGGAGTACTAAGAAAAGGAGAGGAAGTATTGACTTTGAGCTTCCCGAAATAAAGGTAATTCTAGATGACACAGGATATGTATCTGACATAGAACTCCGTACAAGGGGTGAGGCGGAAAGGCTTATAGAGGACTTTATGGTAGCTGCAAATGAAGTTGTAGCAGAAAAGCTTTTCTGGGAGGAAATACCTACTATTTACAGGATACACGAAGATCCAGAAAAGGCAAAAATTTTATTGCTTAACGAATCCCTTATAAAATTCGGATATTTTTTAAAAAACCTGGACGATATGCATCCAGGGAAATTTCAGACCATTATAGAAAAGACCACAGGGCTTCCTGAAGGATACTTGATTCATAAGCTAATATTAAGAGCAATGCAGAGGGCAAAGTACGCCAATAAAAATTTAGGACATTTTGGGCTTGCATCAAAATATTATCTCCACTTTACATCTCCTATAAGAAGATACTCAGATCTAGTGGTTCATAGGATGCTGGGAAGGTCACTTGAGAGGTTTATGAAGGATAAGGAAAAGATGAAATATGCTTCTGGTTTTGAAGTAATTGCCTCGGCCATATCCAAGACAGAACGGACAGCAGACAAGCTGGAGGAAGACAGTGTAAAGATAAAGCTTATTGAATATATGCAGGATAAGATAGGAGAAGTTTTTGTGGCAAGGCTTAGTGGTATGAGCAGAAATAAAATATTTATGGAACTGGAAAATCATGTGGAAGTGGTGTATAATGTAAATACCGCTAAGGACAACTTTATTTATGATGAAGAAAACTATAAAATTACAAACAGAAGGACGAATGAATCGTATACTATGGGAAATACCCTAAAAGTAATAGTTACAGGAGCCTCCTACAGTAAAATGGAAATAGAAGTAGTTCCTTTTGTGAACGGGAATAATGATACAGAGGGATTGGAAAAGGAACTGGAGAAGGAATAAATATCAGAAGAAAACCTAGATTGAAAGGGGAGAACATATACCATGCCGGTATTAGCACGAAATAAAAAGGCATTCCACGATTATTTCATAGAGGATAAACTGGAAGCAGGAATAGAGCTTGTGGGGACAGAAGTGAAATCTGTAAAGGCAGGAAAAATAAGCATAAAGGAAAGTTTTATACGGATTATAAAAAATGAGGTATTCATAATGAATATGCATATAACCCCTTATGAATTTGGAAATATAAATAATGTCCCTGAAACAAGGGTAAGAAAGCTACTCCTCAATAAGAGGGAAATCAAAAAATGGGAGGCAAGAATAAAAGAACAGGGATATACGATAGTACCTCTGTCGGTTTATACAAAGCAGCGGCTTGTAAAGGTTGAGATAGGGCTTGCTAAAGGAAAGAAGCTCCATGATAAGAGGGAAAGCCTCAAAAAAAAGGATCAGGAACGGGATATGAAAAAGGTGGGAAAGAATTTTAGCAGAATGTAAAAGAAAGTTTAAGAAAAGATAGGCTTTATATCAATTACGGGACTGAAAAAAGTTTGATAATCTTAAGAAATTCTAAGTTTAATTAGCTTTTTTAAGTTACCAGATTTTTTTCCTATAGCCTATTCTTTTTTTATCCCTATACATTACAGCCCTTTTAAACTGAAAAAAGAGGAGCTTCAGTTATTATTTAATATACTGAATTTCCTCTTTTTCCATTATTTAAAGTTCTATTTTACAAAATACAGTTTTTACTTTTTTATCGTATTTTCTAGTTATTTAATAATACCTATAAGCTCTACAAGAAGAAATGGAATAAACAGCTGTCCATCAGCAAAATCAGTTGCTTCATCCTGATTGTAGATGAAAACTACAGCATCATCTTCCATATAGAATTTCTGTCTTTTCTTTACACCTTCAAATTTTCTCTTTTTTTCATCCAATGTGGGAATACCAAACTGCTTTATTTTGTCATTGACAACACTAGTAAGGCCGTTTTCATAATTTGCAACAAAAATATCTTTCATTTGAAGACTTTTACCATTTTTGGCATTAAAGGAAATACCATCACTATAAACTACAGTCTTGTTTTCCTTTTTATCCTTTTTTTCCACGTTGAAAAGAACACTTACAAAATAGCTGTTATTTCCTGTAACAGTATAAGTAACCTTATAGACATTGTTTTTAGTTTCTTTAAAGTCATTAATAAATTTTTCCATTTCCTTGTTCATGGTTCCAGATATCTTACTATTTCCTGAAAACTGTGGATATTCAATACGAGAAGCTCCTAGAGCCTTGGTTCTTTGAGTAGTGTTTACAGCATCAGGAGAAGTAGGAACAAAATTTTGGAAAGTAAAGGTATTATCCTCCTTATTAGCCTTTGCTGTAAGTGTCATGCTGAACATTGACAACATCATTAAACATAATATTAGCTTTTTCATTTTATAGTTCACCTCAAAATTATAGTTTGTTTTCTTCGGTTTATTATATAATAAATTTTAGAAATAATCAAATATCTAATAGAAAAATAATTTTTCCCCAAAAGATATATATATTTTTTTGCAATAAATTTAAAAACATCATAAATTTAATATATATAAAAAGGAAATTACAAAAGGAAAAATACTTTGAAAAGTAAAGTACTTTAAAAAAAAATGCCATAATAAAAAGGTGTATTAAATCAATCATAAAATAATAATAATTTGTAAATCAAAATATCCGAGGAACAAAACAATAATAGGATAGCTTTAAATACAAATAAACACTTGACTTGATACAGTTTTAATTGTATTATTAAATATATTGTGAAAAAACTTTTTAAGTATAAATTTAGGAGGAACAATGGCTAAAGTGATGAAAACAATGGACGGGAATCAGGCTGCTGCACATGCGGCGTATGCGTTTACTGAGGTTGCGGGTATCTACCCAATTACACCATCGTCAAATATGGCAGAATACACTGATCAGTGGGCTGCTTATGGAAAAACAAATTTATTAGGAACACCTGTAAAAGTAGTGGAAATGCAGTCAGAAGCAGGAGCGGCAGGGACTGTTCACGGGTCATTACAGGCGGGAGCATTAACTACAACATTTACGGCATCACAGGGATTGTTGCTTAAAATACCTAATATGTATAAAATTGCTGGAGAATTATTACCAGGGGTTATGCATGTATCTGCAAGGGCGTTGTCTTCACAGGCATTATCAATCTTCGGAGATCATCAGGATATTTATGCGGCAAGAATGACTGGATGGACTATGTTGGCAACGAGTTCGGTACAGGAAGTAATGGATTTGGCGGGGATAGCTCATTTGGCAGCTATAAAGTCAAGGGTTCCAGTATTACATTTTTTTGATGGATTCAGGACTTCACATGAAATAAACAAGGTTGAAGTGATGGATTATTCTGTTTATGATAGATTGTTAGATAAGAAGGCAGTTCAAGAGTTTAGGGAGAGGGCAATAAATCCTGAGCATCCTGTAACAAGGGGAACGGCACAGAATGATGACATCTACTTCCAGGCGAGAGAAGCACAGAATAAGTTCTATGATGCGGTACCTGATATAGTAAATGACTATATGAAGGAAATAACAAAGGAAACGGGAAGATATTATGCACCATTTGTATATTATGGAGCGGAGGATGCTGAAAGAGTAATAATAGCTATGGGTTCTGTAAATGAAACTATTAAGGAGACAGTGGACTTTTTAGCTAAGAAGGGAGTAAAGGTTGGACTTCTGACTGTTCATCTTTACAGACCGTTCTCTAAAAAATATTTCTTTGAAGCTATGCCAAAATCTGTAAAAAGGATAGCTGTACTGGACAGGACAAAGGAACCGGGTGCACTTGGAGAACCTTTATATCTTGACGTGAAGGCATTGTATTATGGAGTTGAGGATGCCCCTATTATAGTAGGTGGAAGATACGGACTATCTTCAAAGGATACTACTCCTGAGCAGATAATAGCTGTATATAAGAATCTTGCACAGCCTGAACCTAAGGATCAGTTTACAATAGGAATAATTGATGATGTAACATTTACATCATTACCTTTGGAAGAACCTGTTTTTGCTGGAAATGAAGATGTAAAGGGATGTCTGTTCTTTGGACTTGGATCAGATGGAACAGTAGGAGCAAATAAAAACTCCATAAAAATCATAGGAGATAAGACAGATTTGTATGCTCAGGCATATTTTGCCTATGATTCAAAGAAATCAGGAGGGGTAACCAGATCCCACTTGAGATTCAGTAAGGAGCCGATAAGATCCACTTATCTTGTTACAAAACCTGGATTTGTAGCATGTTCGGTGCCTGCATACATGGGTAAATATGATATGATTTCCGGACTTCTTGAAGGAGGAACATTCCTTTTAAATACAATTTGGGAAAAGGATAAGGTTGTAGACACTATACCAAATGAAATAAAAAGGGAACTGGCTAGAAAAAAAGCTAAATTTTATATAATAAATGCCACAAAACTGGCAAGGGAAGTAGGATTAGGAAACAGAACCAATACAATTATGCAGTCTGCATTCTTCTATCTAACTGAAATAATTCCATATGAGGAAGCAAAATCCTATATGAAGGAATATGCTGAAAAAACTTATGGAGTTAAGGGAAGAGATATAGTAGAAAAAAACTGGGCAGCTGTTGATAAGGGAACTGAAGGTCTTGAAGAAGTTTTTGTTGATCCTGCATGGGCTAATCTTGAAGTTAATCAGGATATTATAGATGCAGAAAGACCGGAATTTGTAAAAAGAATAGCAGATCCTGTAAATGCAATAAAAGGAGATGATTTACCGGTTTCAGCTTTTATTGGATATGAAGACGGTACATTTGAAAATGGAACAACTAACTATGAAAAAAGGGGAATTGCAGTTGAAGTACCTGAATGGCAGCCTGATATGTGTATACAGTGTAATCAGTGTGCCTATGTGTGTCCTCATGCTGTAATAAGACCATTCCTGTTAGATGAAAATGAAATGGCGGCAGCTCCTGAAGGGATGCCTACATTAAAGGCGATAGGTAAAGGATTTGAAAATCTTCAGTTTAAGATACAGGTTTCCACTTTAGACTGTACAGGATGTGGATCATGTGTAAATGTGTGTCCTGCACCTAAAGGAAAAGCTATTGTAATGAAACCCATTGATTCCCAAATTGAAAAAGGAGAACCTGAATATACAAAATATATATTCAATAATGTGTCCTACAAAGATAAGATTATGGGAAGAGGAACAGTAAAAGGGTCTCAATTTGCTAAACCGTTATTTGAGTTCTCAGGAGCATGTGCAGGATGTGGAGAAACACCGTATGTTAAACTGGTAACTCAGCTATTTGGTGAAAGAATGATGGTGGCAAATGCCACAGGATGTTCTTCCATTTATGGAGGTTCAGCACCATCTACCCCTTACACGACAAATTCGTGTGGAGAAGGGCCTGCATGGGCATCTTCGTTATTTGAAGACAATGCTGAATACGGATACGGAATGTTCCAGGCAGTGAACACTATAAGACAGAGAATGGCAAAAATGATGATAGAATCTGAAGGGGAAGTTGCTCCTGAACTGGCTGACTTATTTGTTGAATGGAGAGAAAACATAAATGATGCTGACAAGACAACAGAATTAAGGGATAAAATGGTACCTCTTCTGGAAAAGGAAACAGGAAAAACAGCTAAGGAATTACTGGAATTAAAGCAGTATCTTGTTAAAAAGTCCATATGGATGTTTGGAGGGGACGGATGGGCGTATGATATAGGTTATGGAGGTCTTGATCATGTTCTTGCTTCAGGAGACGACATAAATATATTAGTCCTTGATACAGAAGTTTACTCAAATACCGGAGGACAGGCTTCAAAATCTTCTCCTGCGGGATCAGTAGCAAAATTTGCATCTTCAGGAAAACCTGTTAAGAAAAAGGATTTGGCAGCAATATCCATGACTTACGGAAATATATATGTTGCAAGAATTTCAATGGGAGCTAATCAAAATCAGGCATTGAAGGCAATAAGGGAAGCAGAGGCTTATCCAGGACCATCAATAGTAATAGCTTACTCTCCATGTATAGCACATGGTCTGAAGGAAGGTTTAGGAAAATCTCAGACAGAAGAAAAATTGGCGACAGAAGTAGGATACTGGCCAATCTTAAGGTTTGATCCAAGATTAGCGGAACAGGGGAAAAATCCGTTACAACTGGATTCAAAATCACCTGCATGGGATAAGTATGAAGATTTCTTGAAAAGGGAAAGAAGATACACTACACTGCTTGCAGAGTTCCCAGATCATGCTAAGTCATTATTTGAGATGAATTTAAAAAATGCAAAAGATACATGGAACTATTATAGAAGACTTGCTGAAATGGATTATTCTGTAGAAGAGTAGTTAAAATAGGCTGGATTGTATGCTGAGAGATATATTTTGTCCAGGGTAAGAATAAATGATAAATAATATGTTTGTTGAATTTTTAAAAGATTCACACAATAGGAAATAAAAAATGTACCAAAGATAATCCAATGTAAGTTGGAGAATTGGAGGTACATTTTTCTATTGAATAAAGCCCGCGTAGTGTTTATATAGGTTCTACTATAAAATTATCAAAAAATATGTATGATAAAATATTCGACTATCTGGATTAAAGCAATCTATATGAAAAATTAATAAATAAAGTGTCTCTATTAGAAATGAAAAATATAAATTAAAATTTAAGCTGACTACTTGACAAATATATAATATAGGGTTATTATTTATTAATAATAACTCTAAATTTTATACAATCAAATTAAATATTTAAAAATGAAAGGGGAGTTTATGAAAAAATATCTGATTGTTTTTTTAACCATAAGCAGCTTTCTTTTTTCTACAAACATAGATGAAGCAACACGTCTTCTTGAAAGAGAAGAGCAAAGAATAGAACAGGAAAGAAT
>JBGXYD010000007.1:0-27494 GCA_041815005.1 Leptotrichia sp.
AACTTTTGATCTAAGTTTTTCATAAAAAATATTATATTTTTGGGTTCTATTTATATAGGTTCCACTATACAAATCAATATAATAAAATATACGAAGAATCTTATATATTAGGAATACTAATTCCTTATAAAATCTTCGTATATTTCTTTTTTCAGATAGTTTCACTACAAAACTCCCTTAAATGATTTCTGTAAGCTTTTCCATAAACATTTCCTGTATAAACTTATATTCTCCCATTCCCACAAGCCTAGTTTCCACTTCAAAACCATTATTTTCAAGGATTGTCTTCCACGAATCCTCCTCATTGGATGCCATATCATTTTTTGCATGATCTCCTGCCACAATCATAAAAGGTTTCAAAAGTATTCTTTTATATTCTGATTCCTTCAACTTCCCAATAATATCCTGAATTCTTATCTTCCCTTCCACAGTGGCTATAAAAATATTTTTCAGCCCATTTTTTATATATTTTTCCTGAAGTATGTCATAACTACTATCCACTTCTGATTCTGTACCATGTCCCATAAACACAAGAGCATCATTTCCTTCAAGATTGTTAAATTCACTGTTAGTAACTATTCTCTCATAATCTTCATCAGAGGTCAAGAGAGGTTTTGTCACTTTGCCATATTTATCACTTAATTTTGAATATTCTATACCACCAAGTATGTGGAGAGACATTGTTATGATTTCTGAATAACCCTTATTTTTTAAAGCTTCCAATCCTTCCTCATGGCTATATATCCGTATTCCTTCTTTTTTTTCCACAATCCTTCTTATTATACCAGAAGTAAATGCCCTGTCCACCTTATTCTTCCCATACTTTTCTTTCACCAAATTTTCTATTGCCTCTATTGTCTTGATTCTAGTATCCTTATGAGAAGTTCCAAAACTGGTTACAAGTATTCCCTTTTCCATTCTATATATCCTTTCCTCTAGTTCTTTCAATAGTTCCTTCTTCCAATAATTTTAATTTTTTAACTTAAGTATATCAGCTTTTTTTCTTTTGTCAAGAAAATCAGGTTATGAACTCTTTCACTCTTGCAGATAAAGGATTTTCAAATATCTGTTGAGGCGTACCAGTTTCCAGCATTATTCCATTTTCCATTACAATGACACGGTCAGATATCTCCCTTACAAAATTCATTTCATGGCTCACTATAAGCATTGTAATATCTGACTTCTTTAACTTCCTTATTATATCTAGAACCTCCTTTACCAGTTCAGGATCCAAGGCGGAAGTAGGTTCGTCAAAAAGTAATATATCAGGCTCCAGTGCTAATGCCCTTGCTATTGCCACTCTCTGCTTCTGACCTCCTGACAGTTCTCCCGGATAATTGTTTTCCTTATCTGAAAGCCCAACCACAGTCAGTACCTTAAGAGCTTCTTCTTCAGCCTCCTTAGAAGCCATTCTCTTTACTGATTTTAATGTTCTTACAATATTCCCCTTCACTGTCATATGGGGAAAAAGATTGAAATTCTGAAAAACCATTCCTATTTTCAAAAGCAATTTTTTTTTCAGTCCTCTGTCTTCCTTTAATTTTTTCGATGATTTAGACTTTTTATTACCTATGCCATCTACTCCTTCACTCTGAAGTGTATGTCCCTCTATTATTATCTTCCCTTCAGTCAAAGTTTCCAGATCCGCTATAGTCCTTAAAATTGTAGACTTTCCGCTTCCACTGGGCCCTATAAGGGATACCACTTCCCCTTTTTTCACATACAGATTTATATCATCCAAAACGACATCTTCACCGAATTTTTTTTTCAAGTTTACTATTTCTATTATCTTTTCCCTGTCCATTATCTCTCTATCCATCATTTCTCCTTAGACTCTTATTTTATTACGTTTTTCAATATTCTTAAATAGCCTGTCCACTAGAAGACTTAATACAAGATATATTATAACTGCACATATATAAGGAATTATATTATAGTACACATTTGCCAGTTCCTTTGTCCTTTTCATCACTTCAGTCACCGCAAGTACATATATAAGGGAAGTATCCTTTATAAGGGTTATGGCCTCATTTCCCAGTGACGGTAGAACTCTTCTCAATGCCTGTGGCAGGATTATGTATATTATCTTCTGCCAATAGGTATATCCTAGTACCTTTGCCGCTTCGTGCTGCCCCTTGTCTATACTTTCAAGTCCACTCCTTATTATTTCCGTAAGATATGCAGCATAGTTTATTATATAGGTTATTATTGCTGCCTGATAAGGACCTAGGGTAATCTTATATCCTCCAAAGTTTATAAGGGGCAATCCATAGTACATTATAAGTAATTGGAGCATAAGGGGAGTTCCCCTGAATATCCAGGTATAAATGGATAAAAAACCTTTAATTATTTTATTTTTCCCCGTGTATGCTAATGCTCCGGCTATCCCGAGAGGGACAGAAAACAAGGCTGTGCATATATAAAGCAGAAATACGTTTGGTAATGTTTTTACAAGTTCGATGAACATCTCCATTGATGACATAGTTTTTCCCTTTCCATTCTTTTATTATTTATATTCTCTATACTTTAGATATTAGTCCTTAAACCAATTTGAATATATCTTTTGATACGTACCGTCTGCCTTCAGTTCTTCAATGGCTTTATTTATATTTTCTATTAGCTGTGTATTGCCTTTCTTTGCAGCTATTCCATAGTCCTCTTCACCAAAATTTTCAGCTAATATCGAGTATAGTTCCTTTCCTGCCTGAGCTTCCTTAGTACTTTTTATATATTTTGCTAGTATCGCATCAACAACAATTGCATCTATTCTTCCAGCATCAAGATCCATAAATGCTTGATCGTATTGGGCATAAGTCTTAAATTCCTTAAATCCTTTGTCTGCTCCATCCTTTTTTACAGCCTCTTCCCCGCTGCTTTGAGTCTGGCTTCCTACCACTTTTCCTGCTAAATCTGATTTTGCCTTTATATTAGAGCCATTCTTTGTTATTATTATTTGACTATTCTTAAGGTAAGGCTTTGACATTGCTGTTTCTGCTTTCCTTTCCTCTGTTATTGTAAGTCCGTTCCATATAAGATCTATGTTACCGCTGTTTAAGTCAAGTATCTTTGAATCCCAGTTAATAGACTTAAATTCCACTTCCACATTCAGCTTCTGGGCTACAGCCTTTGCCAAATCAATATCAAATCCTACTATTTCCCCCTTTTCATTTTTAAACCCCATTGGTGCAAAGGTATCGTCTAATCCCACCACAATCTTTTTTATTTCCCCTTTAGTCTTTTTCTTTTCCTCACCTGTTTTTTCAACGCTGCACATTAATACTGTAAATATAGCCATAAGTATAACTACAATTTTTTTCATAACTCTACCTCCAATTTTTTTATTATATAGTCCAAACCCGACATAGAAAAAACATATGTTTCAAGTCAGTTCAGGACAAACTTAATTTTCAAACAGAACAACCCTTCTAAATAAAAAGCTCCCAGAATTTCAAACACCTGAGAGCCTCTGCTATTTAATAATTGAAAAGATTAAGCAACTTCACAGGTACATTTTATCAAACTGAAAACAAGCCTGTACCTAAAAAAGCATAGTACAAACTTCTTCACCTGTGATGATGTAGTTTTGAGCCATAAAATCCTTTCATTTTGTTTCCTCCATTTTTTCAATTAAATTTACATATTTTAGATTATATATTATATAGATTTAAAAGTAAAATATATAATATTTAGCTAATCATTTATAATATATATTTATTTTTTCAATTTAGATACTAATTTTTCAAGCTCCTTTGAAGGACAAACATCTACACTCGAAAAGTCCCTATTAAGGATAAAATTTTCTGTACTGTAAGCAGAAAACTTTTCTATATTTTTTTCATAATATTTTCTTGATTCTTCCAGCTCCAAAAATTTCACATTTTTTTCTAGCTTTTTTCCATTTACTATAAAGTCCATTGTCAGTCTTCTGACAAGAGGATCCTTTTGAAGTTCCTCTTCTTCCCTGTCTCCTGACAGTGTAATAATATCAGTAATCCTGTTGTTTCCGTATTTCCTGTAGAGGTTTTTATCCCCCGGATAAGATGTTTTCTGCTCCTCATCAGAAATTTTCATAACATCCTGTTCATCTGACTTACTCATTTTGTACACTGTAGTAAATATCTTTTTAGGGATTGAAATAGCATCCCCTACTCCAAATATATCCACCTCAGCCTTATTTTCCATTAGCCATTTTATTTTTTCTTCGTCAAGTCCCCCTGTAAGAATAATTTTTGCATTATTAAAACCATTTTCCTTCAGTATTTTCCTACATTTTTTAGAAAGTTCCAATAGATTTCCTGAATCTATTCTTATTCCATATATTCCTTTATAACTGTCATCTATGCCATTATTTTTGAAGGCATCTATGGCATTTACTATACCGCTTTCAAGAGTATTGTAGGTATCAAGGAGCATTATAAGAGGAGCCAATTCCCCCTTTAATGTTTTTATATAAGTATCAAATGCCTTATATTCAGAGTCTTTTCCCATCCCAAAACTCTGTATATAACTATGAGTCATGGTTCCTGAACTTTTTATATCAAAAAAATATTCCCCCATTATATTTGAAGAGCCACAACCTGTCATATGGCAAGCTCTGACTGAAGCCATTGCCCCCTCAAAGCCGTAATTTCGTCTAGTTCCTAAAAAAAAAACTTTTTCCCTACAGCCGACTGAACTATTCTGGAGGAAATAGTAGCCACCAGCATTCTATGGTTAAGAATATTCAGTAATGAAGTTTCCAGTATCTTTGCCTGTATAATAGGGGCAGTAATAGTAAGAATCGGTTCATTGGAATACACTATTTCCCCATTCCTTAACCCCTTTACCGATCCTGAAAAAGTCATTTTTGAAATATATTCCACCAGTTCCCTGCTTCTGAAAAGACGGAGAAGATACTTTTTTCTAACTTCATACGAAGTACTATTTAGTATATCTATAAGCTCAAGGGCCTCTTCGATACCGTACACTACCCCATAAGCTCCATCTCCCATCGTCCTTATAAATACATCAAATATTCCCGTCTGATTTTCCATTCCATTTTTTAAATATATTTCCCCCTCAGTATACTGATATCTGTCAGAATTCAGGAATTTGAAAAATTTATTCATTATTCCTCCATTATCCCTCTTTATCTTTTTATTCTATTATCCCTTATATATGTTATATATCTTAACTGTTTAAAAAACTAAATTTCATTTTCTATCTTTTTTTCCTCGTTTTTGCCTTTGACGGTCCACCAAATCCAGGAATCCCACCACTATTAAACATCTTCATCATCTGCTTCATCTGATCAAACTGTTTTATAAGCCTATTTACATCATTTACTTCTACACCACTCCCTTTGGCTATTCTCATTTTTCTGCTTCCGCTCTTGAGTAGTTTGGGATCACGCCTTTCCTGAATAGTCATAGAAAAAATAATGGCTTCGACTCTCTTCATTTCTTTTTCAGCCATAGTCATATCAACGGCACTGGTATCCACACCCGGTATCATTTTCATTATTCCTGCAAGAGAACCCATTTTTCTTATCATTTTAAACTGTTTTAAGAAGTCTTCAAAATCAAACTGATTTTTCCTGAATTTTTCCTCCATCTTTTTGGCTTCCTTTTCATCTATTGCCTCCTGAGCCTTTTCCACAAGGGAAACTACATCTCCCATTCCCAGTATTCTAGAAGCCAGCCTGTCTGGGTGAAAAGGAGCCACATCATCCAGCTTTTCCCCTTCACTAATGAATTTTATAGGTTTCCCTGCAACCTCCTTAACAGAAAGGGCACCTCCCCCCCTAGTATCTCCATCGAGCTTTGTCAGTACAACCCCTGTAATATCAAGCTGTTCATTAAAGGTCTTTGCTACGTTTACTGCATCTTGCCCTGTCATACCATCCACAACTAACAGTATCTCATGAAGAGTAAAGTTGTCCTTTAGTTTCTGTAACTCCTCCATAAGCTGGTCATCTATATGGAGTCTTCCAGCAGTATCTATAATTACATAAGTGGCATGTTCCCTTGAAGCTTCTTCTAGGCCACTGTTACATATTTCCAGTACATCTGTACTTTCATCTATTGAAAATACAGGAACCTTTATCTGTTCCCCCAACACTTTCAATTGCTTCTTTGCGGCAGGTCTATATACATCAGCTCCTATAAGGAAAGGGGCTTCCCCCCTTGATTTCAAATGCTTTGCCAGTTTCCCTGCAAAGGTGGTCTTTCCTGCTCCCTGAAGTCCCGCCAACATTATTATAGTAGGATTTTTAGGAGCTTTTGCTATCTGGACATTTGTCCCACCCAGCACCTCTACCAGCTCATCATGTACTATTTTTACAAATTGTTGAGTAGGGTTTACCCCTGCTATTACCTGTTCGCCCAGTGCCTTATCCCTTATTTTTGCAACAAAGGTCTTTGCAACTCCATAGTTTACGTCAGCCTCCAGTAAAGCAAGCCTTACTTCCCTAAGGGCATCCTTCATATTTGCCTCAGTAAGTTTTCCCTGACCGCTGACCTTCTTAAATATATCCTTAAACCTATCTCCTAAATTGTTAAACATTAAAACACCTCATTATAATCAAAATCTTCTATTATCTTCTCTAAATTTTCCATCGTAAAATCATTTCTTAGTTCTTCCAGCTTCTTTTTCAGCTCCTTTTCACGCCTGAACATTCCCAGTCTAGTCTCATACTCCTCCAGCTGCTTAAATCCTCTTTTTATATTATCAAAGACTGCCTGCCTTGTAACATTGTATTCCTCAGCAATTTCTGAAAGGGAACTGTCCTCCTCCAAATAAAGTTTTAGGTACTCCTTCTGTTTCTGGGAAAAAAGCTCCCCATAATACATGAAAAGAACTGAATATCTTAAAAAATCGTCAAATTTATCCATAATAGTTTCATTATACTAATAATTCCCCCTATTGTCAATTTCTTTAACTGCTTTTGAAAAAGGTATTTTAATCGCTTTTGAAAAAATATAAAAATTCTTTCTGTCTTAAAGTATCTATTTTTTTTGTACTATACTTTTATGAATATATCCATATTCAAATTTCTGTGCCCCACGGTAACCTGCATATAGCCAGCTCCCTTTTTCAAATCCTGGAAAAACCACTATTTCTGTTCCTGTAGAAAGAGCTATTAGTGCTTTTGAATCTTTACTAGCCCCTGCCCTCACATTTGCAAATCCATCCTTGGAGTTTACCTTATGTGTCATTATATATTGTCTTTCATCATTTATAATAAGGCTTTTGTGTATATAACCTGTAGCACCTGTTTCATCTACCTTAACATTAACCCAGTCACTGGATTCTCCAATTCTATTCAAACACTCGAAACTAGCTATTGTTGCCACTGTCTTTGAACTTTGGGACGGGGACTCCTTTAGCTCCACGTTTCCATCTGCTGAAAATGCTTTAGGAAAACATTTCAATTTTGACGGATCTAATGCTTTAGTTTTATTTTCCGACTTTTTCTTATCCGTATCCTTCTGTTCCGATACCGTTATTTGAATAGATGGTTTTTCTTCTGTTTTTTTCCCTGCCTCATTTTCCATTTCAGGTTTACTATCCTTCTGTCCCCTGTTATTTACAAAAGTCATTACTCCAGCTGTTACTATTGTCCCAAGTAAAAATCCCACTATCAGTCCTCTAAAACTATATCTTCTTTTCATACTTCTTCTCCTTTTTTTAATTATTTAGTCATCATTTGTAAAAGTCTATAACCTTAATAAATAAAGTTTTTCTTCATTAATATTTTTGGTACTTTTTGAAAATAACTATTAATTATTTAAGTCTATTATATTTAACTTTTATATTTTTTACTCTTCAAAATCAGTTGCCTCCAAGTATATCTTAAAGTTAGAATTTAAGAATACCAGTTGTTCCGACTTAGTATCATAGGCATAAATTACTGTCCCCTGTTCATTTACAAGTGCCACATTTTTATATACCCTTAGCTTTGATTTCTTTTCGGTAATTTTCTCCCCCTGTTCACCTAAATCCACAATATACTCTGTAATTACATATTCCGATCCAACTTTCTCTATCTTGAACCGGTCCGCCGTATCTGTATATCCGTACATTTTATTCAGGAATTTGTCTTCATTCAAATTCCCGTCTGTTGTAAATTCTTCGTTAAGTCCTTCCCCATACATTTCATTTACATTTAGCTTTATTTCTTCCTTATTCTCCTTCTTCTCTGTATTTATTACTTTAGTATCTGATTTTTTTTCTACTGTCGGTTTCACCTCTTCTTTTTTCCCGGAACATGCCATTATAATTATTAACAATATAAATATGGATATTATCTTTTTCATTGAAGTTCTCCTATTATTTTATAATTTTCATTTCTTATATTTTATCATTTAAATCTTAAAGTAGTATTAAATATATTGTGATAAAAGGTTTTTTTTACTCTTTAGCTAGTTTTTATCACTTTTTATAAACAGGCTTTTTACAAGAAATCTTTTACTCTTCAAATATTTTTATCCTTTACCCAAAAACAGAAAAAAGACTCTCTCAAAATTATTCTTCTGAAATAGTCCTTCTTCGCATGAAACTGTTATTCCATCTAATCATTCTTATCTGCCGGAAATACTATACCTATTTGGCTTCTTGCCTTATCTATTATTTCCATAACCTTTAGAGATAAGTCAAAAGTGTTTACTGGGGATTCTTTTTCTCCTCCATTAAAAAGGTCTATAAAATGTCTTAATTCATAGTACATTCCGTTTTCCTTTCTTGGAGCTGTCAGCTCTGTCCGTTTATTCTCCTGCTTTCTATCCACGTAATATAACCTGTCCATTTCTGACAGATGCTCAATAAGGAAAGCTCCCTCTTCCCCTGTTATTTCAGTGGGAAGATAGGAATTATATATTTTTGAGTAAGATATAATGGCATCCATTTCCCCATAATTCATATGAAGGGTTCCATAAGCATCTATTCCCCTTCCCTCCTCTAGTATCATTCCCGATGCCGTGATCTTTTCAGGAACTCCAAAAATGGAAACTGTGAAAAATAGAGGGTATACTCCTATATCCATCAGACCACCATTGGAAAATTGGGGTTTAAAAGCATTCTTCACATCCCCTTTTAGGTAGTCGTCATATCTTGAGGAATACTGGCAGTATCCCGCTATTATTTTCCTTATTTTTCCTATCTTATGTATATTTTCCTTTAATGTATTATAGGTTGGTATAAAGGTCATTTTCATTGCCTCCATGTATAAGGTGTCATTTTCCTTCGCAGTCTGTATAACTTTCCTTAGCTCTTTACTATTAGAAGTTGATAGTTTTTCACATAATACAGCCTTCCTGTTCTCTAAAAAAAGTATGCTTTGCTCTGAATGGAAAGAATTTGGGGATGCTATATATACACCATCGATTTTATCACTTTCTGCCATTTTCTTTAAATCTGTAAATGTATTCTTTACTCCATATTTTTCAGCAAATTTTCTTGCTGTCTCCTCTTTCCTTGAATATACTGCTGTCAGCTCAAAGTCTTTTATATCCTTTCCCGCATCAAGCATCTTCTCTGTTATCCAGTTTGTCCCTATTATTCCAAATCTCATACTCTCTCCCTTATCCCATTTTTATTTTCTTTGATAATTTATTTTGATTTTATCCCGTTACATCTTCCCCTTCATGACTATTTTTCTATTTTTACTTTGTATTTTCCCCTATTCTCAAAATATTCCACGAACTGTGGAAGATATTTTTCATGGGCATCCAAAAGATCATTTAGCACCTTTCTAGCTACTTTCGTTCCGGGAACTAGAGGATTTGTAGTAAATGCCTGCAGGGCTGTGGCATAGTCTCCTGTTACAGCAGCTTCCACCGTCAGTTCTTCCATTGACTTCATTATCTGTATATATCCCCTCTGCCCTGGATTAGGAAATTTTCCAAAGTTTATAGGCTTAGGTCCGTCTGCTGTAATGTATGATGAAATCTCTACTGCCGAATCATATGGAAGGTCATGTATTGCCCCCTTATTCTTTGTATTTACCACCATTATGCTTCCCTTGTCATTGTATATGGAATTTATGATTTCGCAAGCTGCATCAGAGTAATAGGCTCCTCCCCTCTGTTCCAGCTGCTTAGGCTTTTCATTAAGGTTCGCATTCTTATACAGTTCAAAAAGCTCTTCTTCCACTTTTTTTACTATTTCCCCCCGAGTACCCTTTTCCTTCCAGTCTTTTATGGACTTTTCAAGCATTTCTTCCTGCAAATAGTAGTATCTATGATATGGACAAGGCAACATACCTAGATTTCTAACCTGATCATAGTCAAATTCTATATTTACAATATTTTTAACCCCTACTTCCTCCTTATCCTGAAGTCTGTCCCAAAGTTCATAGGTAATATCCTTTCCTGTTCTGTCTGCCACTGTATACCATACAAAGTGATTAAGCCCTGCAAACTGAAATTTAAAGTCATCTACCGTCTTCTCAAACATTTTTGCACAGTCCATCTGAAGATTTACAGGGACATTACACAATCCCACAACTCTATCAAACTTCCCATATTTCAGCACTGCTTCCGTTACCATTCCAGCCGGATTTGTAAAGTTTATAAGCCATGCATCTGGTGCCAGTTCCTTTATATCTTCCACTATATCAAGTATTACAGGGATTGTCCTGAATGCCTTCAGCATTCCTCCTGCTCCGTTCGTCTCCTGTCCCAAAAGTCCATTTTCAAAAGGTATTTTCTCATCCTTTATCCTTGCATCAAGAAGCCCTACTCTAAATTGAGTTGTAACGAAGTCTGCACCCTTTATCGCCTCTCTTCTATCAAGGGTGAGATACACTTCACATTCTATCCCTGCAGCCTTCACCATTCTTTTAGCGAGGTTTCCAACTATTTCAAGTTTTTCCTTGCCTTCTTCTATATCCACCAGCCAGATTTCCCTTACTGGAAGTTCCTTTATCCTTTTTATAAACCCTTCTATAAGTTCAGGAGTATAGCTTGAACCTCCACCTATCGTTGCAATTTTTATTCCTTTTTTTCCCATAACCAGTTACCTCTTTCATTTTTTATTTTTTAATAATTTCCCTCCAGATTACCTCTAAATTGTTTTAATTAATAAATTTTCCTGCTAGCCTAATATAGCACTTTATATGAAAAAAATCAATTTTCCTTTAATAGTTTTTCCTGTTTATAATATCATATTAATCCTTTTTATCAACTTTCACCGATATTTCTGCCTCTTCTAATGATTTATATCCTTTTTTCCTTATAATTTCCTCCAGGTTTCTTTCAGCAAGATTTATACCCTTTGTAGAACACTCGTTTATATATTCAAGATAAAGCTCCACCGTTTTTAAGGAATAGGAAAGAAGTTCCCCCCTTAAATAAGTTTCTATAGAGGTAAAATTTGGAGTGTCATCTATAGAATAAAGTGGTCTCCCTCTTCCTGCAAGCTTCGGATATTTCCCCATTACCTCTTTTTCCCATTTCAAATATATCCTTAAAACTTCTTTCACCATTTTCTTCTTTTCCGAAGAAATTTCAGGAAGAAAACCACTTATCTCATGAAATTCATCGGGAGCACTGTATTCCATCATTCTGGCGTACTTTTCCATTAGAGGGTTTCTGTCGTTGTGGAAAGCTATAATAAGATCGTCAAGATAGCTACGAAGTACGGTCAGAGGTAACACACACCACTGGCTTTCCCGCATAGTTACAAATTCTTCATAGTTATCCTGACAATCTGCCCTGCCTTCTGTATGATTTACCCTCTGAAAAAAGTCCCATTCCCTTTCCAATATTTGTCTTATGATATTTTCTTTTATTTCTCTATCTTCTCTCTTGGCCTTCTCTTCTTTTTCCATATATTCCTCTAAAGCCACTATCTCTTTTCTCGCCTCGAAATCTTCTATACCACTCTTTGATGACATATCCTCAGATCTCCTTTCTTTTCTAATCCAACCATGCAGACCAGTTTCTTAACTTTTCATCACTTATGCTCCTCTGAATTACCGGACCATAATCAAGTAAAAAATCACTATTTATATTATCTCTTACAATCCCCTGATTTTTTAGCTCCCCTATAATATCATGACATATTACTTCTATTATTTCTGACTTTTTGATTGATTCATCTGCAGGAATTTCTACAATTTCCTTTATTTTTTCGTACAACTTTTTCCCTAGAACAGGTAACTCCTTCATTTTTTTGTGCATCCATTTATAGAAGGGCTTATATTCCCTATTTAGAAGATAGGTTATGTGTATAGTTTCATCAATAAATTCTGTTTCAGCCATCCTTGCTGCAACACTCTCCTTCCGTTTTATACATCGCAAATAATTGTACTGACCACTTTGAGCAATTTTCATACACCTTGTGGCAATTTTGTTTAATCTAATATCTTCAGGAAAATATTTCTTAAGTTCCCCCCTAATTCTTGAAAATTCTCCGAGATTGTCAATAAAGACTTCTCCATTTACAGCTGCTGCAAGGGCAGTTTCAGGAATAAGTCGCCAGTCATAAAGGTTTGTGGGAGCTTTTTCCATTCCTAGAAACTTGTAATACCATTCGTCCATATTTAGCACTCCTCTCCTGTCATTTCCCCACTCACTTATATTTAAAGGCTCAAATCCCATAAATTTTTTTGGAAGGCTATCAAGAGCCTTTTGCAAATTTTTTCCGTATCTCCCGTAATCCTCTGCCGTAAGCCATATACAGCAGGAAGGTCCAAAGTCATGATCCGTGGATATTTCATCATCATATCCAAAACATTCAGAACCTTCCCCAGCCAATCCTATCGCCATTCTTTCCAAAAGTTTCGGATAATTCCCTTTTAAAAAAGGCATGTATACTTCTGTAAAATATTTTCTTG
Organism: Leptotrichia sp.; assembly: GCA_041815005.1. Classification (GTDB taxonomy): domain Bacteria; phylum Fusobacteriota; class Fusobacteriia; order Fusobacteriales; family Leptotrichiaceae; genus Leptotrichia_A. The sequence goes on from JBGXYD010000007.1 coordinate 12,818, forward strand.
ACAGTTCCATTCCTTTTATTAACATTTTCAACTATTTACCCAACCTTTCCTTGACAATTTCAATATTCTGAAGCAGACTTTTATAACCTCCGCTTTCTTCCCCAAAGGACTGACGGCATATGTCTGCACTTTCCTCAAAATATTTAAGGGCATTCTCAAAATCTCCGTTATTATAATGCTGAATGGCAAGGTTATTTAAGGAGGCAGAATAGAGGCTATGCTTCTTCCCCACTGTTTCTTCTATAAGGCTGAGGGATTTTTTCAGATATTCCTCCGATTTCTCTCTGTTTCCCAGCTGCATATATGGGAATACCATGTTACTTAGAGTTGTGGCATACTGTAAAATATTCTCTTGGTTTCCTTCCAATATATGAAGACTCTTTTCATGAAGTTCAAGTGCCTTTTCATATTTTCCTGTTTCCTGACAAAATAGACCGAAATTATTGCACAGACCTGCATAAATATAATCTCCCCGAAGATTGTTCATCTCATATATTTCCAATGCTTTTATATAAAGAGATTCCGCCTTCTCCAGCTTTCCCATGAATCTATATACTTCAGCGAGATTAAGGCTACACGTCCCATAGGGGACACTTTCTTCTCCATAGTGCCTTTGAATTATGGAAGACCCCTTTAAAAGAGACTCTTCCGCCCCCTTAAAATCTCCAATATATTTCAATGTCCCCCCAAGCTCATTTAATATCTTTATGTTTTCATCACTTTCTACACCGTAGACTTCTTCAGTAAGCTTTGCAAGATTTTTTAGTACTTCTGTCTCCTCAATGGTATTCTCCTGTTGTATGTAATGCTCCCTAAGTTCTGTCAACCTTAAAATTTTTTCCTTTTTATTTTCAATTATACTTCCTGTATCTGCCATATTCTGCCCTTTTCCTTTCTGTTATATTTTTTTAGCACTACTATTTAATAAATTTTCCTTTTTCTTATTCTAACATTTATTTTTATTAGTTTTTTATGTCTTTAGTATATCATATTGTCTATAATATTTAAAAGAAAAATCCCCCATCTACACAACTGTGTAAATGGGGGTATCCCTGATTATATCTAAAATTCTACAGAACTGTAATATTAGATGCTTGATCCCCTTTAGCTCCGCTTACTACATTGAAACTTACTTTTTCTCCTTCATTCAATGTCTTAAATCCATCAGTTTCTATCTGTGAATAATGTGCAAACAGATCTCCTTGTCCATCATCTCTTGTTATAAATCCAAATCCTTTTTCTGGATTAAACCATTTTACTGTACCTTTTATCATCTTGGTACCTCCCTACATAATATTTATTTTCTGTAATTTCTGTAAAAAAAATTTCACATATTATTACAGATTCTACTAGTTTTAACTATAATCTCTAACAATATGTGAATTAAACTTATTTAAAAAACATCATTTTTATTAACTACTTAAAAACTACTATGATGTCATTATACAGGAAAAAGCAAGTTTTGTCAAGATATTTTTGGATAATTATTCATCCATTCCTCTATTTGCTTTACTTCCTCTTCTGTTATTCCTGTCATTTCCATCCCTTTCGGTATGAATCCTCTTATCAGCTTATTGTTGTTTTCATTGCCTCTGGATTACTCCGCTATAACTCCCCTCATCTTTTTTGTGCCTTGTCATACTTTGACTAGGCTAGCTCTGATGAATAGAATTCACGTGTTGAAAGGTCAGTGTTTAAAAGCATAACTGTCCTTCTTTTTGTTGTATACTGTTTATGAATCATATTAGTTTTCTCATTTGATTTCTTGTCATGAATTAATCATACCATAGAAAAGTTTTATGGTTCTTATTTTTTATTTCTAATAGTGACACTTTATTTTACAACTTTTAAATTTGTCGCAATATATTATACAATCTATGATATTGCAATTTACTAATTTAATATAATTCTACACTTCTATATATCAAACAATAATATAAATATTAATAAAATTCAATTGAATAGTTCTGAGGAAATTACAGACCTATATTTACAAAAAACGGTCTCTTCAAGGGAATCTCCTTGAAAATAAGACCGTTTTTATTAAGATTGTGCAGAAATACGGAATATATTTTATCTAATAAATCCTGTCATAAACTAACACTGTAACTTGTTAAACAATTTATTATTTCCTTCCTATTTCTTTCTGGATTTAACTGTTTCCTTTTTCTTATCTTCTTCCCCCTTATAATCATCTCCATAATAAGCTTTCAGATAAATTTCCTTCAGTTCTGAAATTAAAGGATATCTAGGATTTGCTGATGTACACTGGTCATCAAAGGCATTTAATGCCATTTCATCTACAGCCTCTAAAAAATCTTTTTCAGAAATCCCCCATTCCTTAATAGTTGCAGGAATACCTATTTCTTTTTTTATTTCTGAAATTCCTTTAACCAGTTTTTCTACCTTTTCATCATTAGTTTTTGCATCCTTACCAAATCCCAGATAATCTGACATTTCAGCATATCTCTGGATTGCATTAGGATATCTGTATTGAGGAAATACTCCCATTTTTGTCGGTGCATCAGTCGCATTAAACTTTATAACTTCTTCCATAAGTAATGCATTGGCAATTCCGTGAGGTATATGGAACTTTCCTCCCAGCTTATGTGCCAGGGAGTGGTTTATTCCAAGAAATGCATTTGCAAAGGCCATCCCTGCAAGGCATGAAGCATTTGCCATTTTTTCCTTAGCCTTTATTGCCTTTGCACCTTCACGCACCGACTCAGGAAGATACTTAAATACAAGTCTTGCTGCCTCCAAGGAATAAGGTTTAGTGTATTCGGTAGCCATCACTGACACATAGGATTCTATAGCATGAGTAAACACATCTATCCCAGAAGCCACAGTAAGTCCTTTAGGCATTGTCAGCATAAGTTCAGGATCATTGATTGCAACATTAGGAGTCAGCTCATAGTCAGCCAGCGGATATTTTATTCCCGTTTCATCATCAGTTATTACTGAAAAAGGCGTTACTTCCGATCCTGTTCCTGCCGATGTAGCTACAGCAATAAATTTAGCCTTAATACCCATTTTAGGGAAAGCCACTATCCTCTTCCTTATATCCATAAATCTCATTGCCAGATCCTTGAACCTAGTATCCGGATGTTCGTAAAGTACCCACATGATTTTAGCGGCATCCATTGCTGAGCCCCCACCTAATGCTATTATCACATCAGGATTATACTCCAGCATCGCCTTCGCTCCTGCCTGTGTCGAACTTAATGTAGGGTCTTCCTTTACATCTGAAAAAATCCTGTAATCTATTCCAATTTCTTCCAGCACTTTTGTTATATGACTTGTGTATCCCAGCTCAGACAATGCCCTGTCTGTCACTATAAACGCCTTCTTATACTCCCCTTTCAGCTCCTCCAGTGCCACAGGCAGTGAACCGTATTTAAAGTAAACCTTTTCAGGAATCCTGAACCACAACATATTTTCCCTTCTTTCTGCTATTGTCTTAACATTAATCAAATGCTTTACACCTATATTTTCTGAAACGGAGTTTCCACCCCATGAACCACATCCCAGCGTCAGTGACGGCTCCAGCTTAAAGTTAAACACATCACCTATTGCCCCCAATGATGCAGGCATATTTATAAGGGTTCTCCCAGTCTTCATCCTTCTTCCAAATTCATCTATTTTTTCCTTTTCTGCAAGATTAATGTATAAAGATGAAGTATGTCCCAGCCCTCCAAGCTCCACTAACTGCTCTGCTATTTTCAAGGATTCTTCATAACTGTTGGTTCTATACATCGCAAGGACAGGAGATAATTTTTCATGGGCAAAAGGTTCATCAGCACTTGTAGAATCCACTTCCCCTATAAGAACCTTTGCATTTTTAGGTACATCAAGTCCTGCCATTTCTGCAATTACATAGGCACTTTTTCCTACAACTTCTGCATTGAGGTTTCCATTTACAAATAATATTTCCCTTATTTTATCCTTCTCCTTATCATTCAGGATATATGCACCCCTGTCCATAAATTCCTTCTTAACCTTGTCATATATCCCTGTCTCAACAATGACAGCCTGTTCTGTGGCACATATTACTCCATTATCAAAGGTCTTCGACATAAGTACATAATTCACCGTCATCTTTATATCGGCTGAAGCATCTATAATTACAGGTGTATTTCCTGCTCCTACCCCTATAGCAGGTTTTCCTGAAGAATATGCCGCTTTTACCATTCCAGGACCTCCAGTTGCCAATATAAGATCAGAATTGGACATAAGCTCCCTTGACATTTCAACACTAGGTTCATCTATCCATCCTATTATATCCTTTGGAGCTCCATATTTTACTGCTTCTTCCAAAGCCATCCTCGCCGTTTCTATAGTTGCCTTCTTTGCCCTTGGATGTGGTGATAATATTATACCGTTCCTAGTCTTTAATGTAAGAAGTATTTTAAATGCTGCTGTAGATGTCGGATTTGTAGTAGGTATCACCCCAGCTATAATCCCTATCGGTGTAGCTATCTTTTTAATTCCGTATGACTTGTCCTCTTCCAGCACCCCACAAGTTTTTTCATCCTTATATTTGTTATATATATATTCTGAAGCAAAGTGGTTCTTTATTACCTTATCTTCCAGAATCCCCATCCCTGTTTCTTCTACCGCCAACTTTGCCAGCATAATCCTTTCATCATTTATCTTCTGAGCAACCTTCCTGAATATTTTATCTACTTTTTCCTGGTCAAAAGTAGAAAATTCCTCCTGTGCCTTCTTAACCTTTTCCATTAATTCTCCTAAACTTTGTAGATCTTTTACTGCCATTTATAACTTCCTCCTAAATTGAATTTAAGTGAATTTTTTAACTAGATTATTTTTAAAAAATAAAATCTTTTTATTCACTTTTATAGATGTATAATACATCTTTTTTCTATTAAAGTCAATCTTTTTGTGAAAAAAATATCTTATTTTTTTTTAATATTACTATATATTTTCTATATCCTTAATTTCATATCGAAATTTTTTATAAAAAAATATTTGACTTTCAAAATAAAATGTGGTATATTTTAGTAAATAGAGTTTTAATAAAATAATCTAATTTTTATGGAAGTGGAGGAATTAATATGTCAAAAATAGGTATTTTTTTTGGATCAACAACAGGAGTAACCGAGGATATTGCCGGAAGGATCGCTGAAAATTTAGATGATGCAGAAGTATATAATATTGCTGGGAATGAGGACAAGCTGGAAGATTACGATGTATTGATTTTAGGATCTTCAACTTGGGGATTTGGAGATTTACAGGATGACTGGCAAGATGCATTAGATGTTTTATCTGGACTTAATCTTACAGGAAAGAAGGTTGCATATTTTGGTACTGGAGATCAGGAAGCTTTTGCTGATACCTTTATTGATGGAATTGGTATAATCAATGATGAGATTGAAAAGACAGGTGCAACAGTAATTGGACATACAAGTACTGACGGATATACTTTTAATGAATCAAAAGCAGTTGTTGACTCAATGTTTTTAGGGTTAGCTCTTGATGAAGTAAATCAATCTGATTTGACAGATGAAAGGATAGAAGCATGGACGACGGAGTTAAAAAAAGTTTTATAAAATACAATTTTGAGCTTTTTGCCCATCATCTTTATGAACTGGAAAAGGGATTAAGACATTTAGTCTTACATACTGCACCGGTTGAGTCTGTAGATGATATGATAAAAAAATTAAAGAAAAATGATGTAAATTATCATATTCAGGAATTAAACAGTGGAAAAATAAATCTATTTTTCGGTAAAAAGGAATGTATTGAAACTATAAAGGGATTTAAAAATAAGTCCCTTAATAAGTATACTCCCGAAGAGGATTTCATTCTTGGGATACTGTTAGGATACGATCCCCTAAAGCAGACAGAAAGATATTTAAAATTTAAATCAGAGGTGTAATATTTTAATATGAGAAATATATTTATTTATAGATAGGTCTACATGAAAAGACAGTATTTAATTAATATGGTTTTAGCTATATTTATATATAACTAAAATAAATCAATTTTCACGAGTTGATTTTCTCTCCAAAAACAAACAAGTCAGTGTGTCCACAGCACTGACTTTTTATTTATAAAAATAAATTTTATCTTTATTTTGAGATTTTTATTTTATTTCACTATATAAAATCCTGTCAAATAATTTCTTAAAAGTATTTTTATATTACTTTGAAAGCCTTATATACTTTGTTCTTAAGGTATAGGAAATTACTTCCAAAATTATTGCTGTAACTAGTATCATGTATACAAAAAGTCCTACTCCCCTTAAATCATGATACATAGTTCCTGTTTCATACATTTCAAACCCAATTCCTCCAGCTCCGGAAGCAGCCCCCACTACCACGGCATTTGTAAAATTTATCTCAAATCTTACAAAGGTCCATGACAGAAAGGATGTTACAGTGGAAGGGAGTACCCCCTGAAATATTATCTGCCATTTTGATGCCCCGCTGGCTTTAAGGGCTTCTATTATTCCTTTATCCATCTCCTCTATGCTTTCAGAATAAGCCTTCACAAGGTATGCCACACTATGGAAAGACATTCCTATAACTGCCGCCTCCACCCCCATACTTGCAACAACGGAAAATATCATAACCCATAATATGGTAGGTATTGATCGAATAAAGGAAATAATAATTCTTACTACTTTCACAACTCCTCTGTTTGATAAATTTTCAGAAGCATAAAATGATAAAAATAATGCGACTATTCCTCCAAAAATAGTAGTACTTGTAGCCAATGCCAATGTAATAAGAAGACTCCTAAAAACCTCAGGATAAGTATATCTTTCTGAAAGCCTCGGTTCCAAAAATATTCTTTTCATGTTTTCCACAAAATCCTTCAGTACAATTTCCATACTTATATTCCCTGTGTCTAGTGTAAAAAGTGTATAAAAACCCACTAGACAAAAAAATATCAAAGTTCCCATTAAATAAAGCTTTGCCTTTGTAAAAGTTCTTATTTTTATTTTGTTTTTCCGATTTCTTATTGTATATTCCATTCTTCGGTCTCCTCAAATTTTTTATAACAGCTCTTTCCTTATTTTATTTGACAAAAGCTCAATCATTACTACAAGTATTATTACAACTATTATTACAAGCCCTGCCACATCATATCTTAAGCTCCTATAGTAAAAATTGAATACAAATCCTATCCCGGTTCCTGTCAGCATCCCCACTAAAGTTGCTTCTCTGGTACTGTTTTCCATGTAATAAAGCACCCATGACACAAGCTGTGAAGATACCGATGGAATTACCCCTTGAAATATTATCTGTCCCCATGTGGCACCTGTAGCCTTAAGGGCTTCAATGATATTCCCTGCCACTTCATCAATGGTTTCTACAAAGGATCTGGTTAAATATCCGAAGGTTACAAATGTCAATGCAAGCAGTCCTGTAAGCTGACTTTGTCTGAAGGAAAAAAGCAGAACCAAAGACCATGCCACCAAAGGCATATTTCTGAAAAATGAGGCCACTATCTTGACCATCAGTTTTGTCATCTTATTTATTCCTGTAGTTTCCGATCCTATTACAGCCATAAACATGGCTAGTATCGATGAAATAAGGGTAGATGTCATAGAAAGCAGCACTGTATCCAGTGCAGGTTTCAATATTTTAGGAAGATATCCCAATGCTCTTTTTGATGGAACAAAGTTGGAAAATAGCCAAGCTATTCCCTTAGGTATAGAAAGAAAGGAAGTCATATCTGAAAATTCTGAGACATATCCCGAAAGCAGTGCCAGTATCAAAATTAAAATCAAAAATCCCAACTTAGACTGTACTCTTCTATTAAGAAAATCCCTTTCAGTTAATTTTTTCACCTTCATCTACTCTCCCCCATTATCTTTTTCACTGGTATATATTTCATCTATTTTTTCTTTTGTCAAGTTTAAAGTAGAGTCATCGAATACCTTTTCACCATTGTTAAGCCCTATAATTCTGTCTGAATACTTCTCAGCTATGTCAACCTGATGTAAATTTACAATACATGTAATCCCCATTTCATTGACAATCTTCCTTAAATAGTCCATTACCCTCTCGGAACTTTTAGGATCCAGTGAAGCTATAGGTTCATCACACAAAAGAAGTACCGGATTCTGCATAAGGGCTCTTGCTATACCTACCCTCTGTTTTTGACCGCCACTAAGTTCACTGCACCTCTGATAGGCAAATCTACCCATATCCACCTTATCCAGTATACTAAAGGCTTCCTCCTTCTCCTGTTCCGTATATAGGCCTAGTATTCCCTTTAAGGTCGACTTATATCCCAGCCTCCCATGAAGTACATTTTCAATTACTGTAAGCCTTTCCACAAGGTTATAGCTCTGAAATATCATTCCCATCTGCCTTCGTAATCTGTTTATAGCCTTTCCCTTGAGTCCCCTTATATTTTCTCCATTAAACATTATATTTCCTTCATCCACATCAATCATACGGTTTATTGTCCTAAGTAATGTGGACTTTCCTGAACCTGATGGTCCTATTACCGCAACAAATTCCCCCTTATCTGCTTCAAATGAGACATTTTTCAAGGCCTGTATTCCATTAGAATATATTTTCGACACATTATCCACTTTTAATAACATAAAATATCCTTTCCATAGTTTTACTACAGATTTTTTCCCCATATTTATAATATCAGTTTAAAGGTTTTTTATCAATAAAAAATTATTTATATTCACTTTTATATTTAACTTGTATTGAATTTATTTAAATAATTATTATAGTACTCAAAGCTACTCCCTTATTCAGAATTATTTTTCAGCAATTTTATCTATATAAAAACATGACCCGAAAGCTCTTTATTCTCGTATTACTATCTGAATCAGAGCTCCTTGAATCATGTTTTCGTAATAAATCTGCTTATCCGCTTTTTCGTATATTTTCTTACTATTTTTTCTATACCCTTTATTTCTATTTTATGTCTTTTATCTGCTCATACCATTTTGAATCAGTTTCTACAAATCCAACATTTTTATTTTCCTTTAGGAAAAGTCCCCTTGTCTTACTTTCCTTTCCACTGAATATCGCAGGGTTATTTGTTGTCTCCTTTGACATAAGGGCCTTCTTTATCTTTTCCTGATCTTCTTTTGACAATGTTTTTACATTAAACACTATAGGTCCGTTTAAAACAGGTATGGATTTAATTACAGTAAAGCTGCTTCCTGCATAGTCTCCAAATGGAGCTACTGCTCCTTGCTTCACCTTGTATACTGCTCCTGCCCTATTTTTCTCTCCGGCAATCAGGTCGTATATTGTAAACGACTTAGGTATCGCAAATGTCGCTATGTCGGTATCTTTCTTAAAAAGATTCACTTGCGTTCCTGGGTGAGAGCCTCCAAACATTACTTTGGAAAATACCTTTCCCTCCTCAATTACTTCATCAATATTCTTTAACCCAAATATCTTTACAATTTCAGATGCAGGAATTTTAAATCCTGATGTTGAACTGTTTGTAACAAAGGCTATTGATTTTCCCTTCATTTTCTGAAGATCGTATCCGTCTCCTACCTTATATTGGGCTGCATCCTCTTCCCTTACTGCTATAAAGCTATAATAAAGGGCATCTTCCAGTGTTCCACTTGCACCGGCATTGGTAAGTACGGCTTCCACGTCCTTGCTTCTTTCTCTTGCACTAAGTAAAGATTCCGCTCCAATATAGGCTATTTGTGCCTTCCCTGAAATTATAGTCTCAATTGCTATATTATAGTCAGTGGTAGTTACTATCTCCACCTTCTTTCCTATGGCATTCTCTATAATCTTGGCAAACTCATCCCTCGAATTTTTCAATGATTCATTTGATTCGTTAGGAAGAAAGACTATCTTTACAGTATCATTCTTTTTTCCACAGCTAAAAATTGCAATTGTAAGCAACAGTGCTACTAAAATTTTAAAAATATTTCTTTTCATTTACTTATTTCCTCCTTATTTATGTTCTTATCCTGTATTTTGAATAAAACTTACTATATTAGCTTTTATTATCTTTACACCTTACAGATATTTTTGGTTCTAAATTACTTGTCCTTATATTTATCCAGATGATAAATATTCAGCTACAGATATCCTATAAGCTCCTCCACATCCTCTTTTCTAGTGGACCAGCTTGTTGCAAGCCTTACCACTGTATGATTCGAATCATACTTTTCCCAGAAGCCGAATCTTACATTTTCTGACAGTTCCTCCAATCTGCTATTTTCCAGTATAATAAACTGCTGATTTGTGGGAGACTCCAAGTAAAACCTATACCCTTTTTCAGAAAGGGCATTTTTCAGGAGTTCAGCCATCCTTACGGCATGTTTTCCTATTTCAAAGTAAAGATTATCTGTAAAAAGTGAGTCAAACTGTATTCCAAGCAGCCTCCCCTTTGCCATAAGGGCTCCGTGTTGTTTCATAACCGTCATAAAATTTTTCGGAGTATTTCCATCGGGAAAAACCACTGCTTCACCAAATAAAGCCCCCGTCTTTGTCCCCCCTATATAAAACACATCACAATACTCTGATATGACAGGTAATGTTACATCTGTGGCTTCTGCCATCAGTCCGTAAGCAAGCCTTGCCCCATCAAGAAATAATGGGATATCGTATTCTTTACATATTTGCGAAATTTGCTTTAATTCTTCCTTACTATACAAAGTACCATATTCTGTAGGATGAGAAATATATACCATTCCTGGAAATACCATATGTCCATGATTTTTATCTGCATAAAAATCCTCTATATATGACTTTAACTCTTTCGGATATATTTTCCCCTCATGATGGGGAAGAGTCAAGACCTTATGCCCTGTAAGCTCTATTGCTCCTGCCTCATGGACACTTATATGTCCTGTTTCTGCCGAAATTACCCCTTCGTAAGACTTTAGTATTGAGGCTATAATAACTAGATTTGTCTGGGTCCCCCCCGAAATGAAGAACACATCTGCCTTATCAGAACCACACACTTTCCTAATTTTCTCCTTCGCTTTCTCACAATATTTATCACTTCCGTATCCCGGCAGCTTTTCATTATTTGTCTTCACTAATGCTATAAGAACCTTTTCATGGGCACCTTCCATATAGTCACTTTCAAAATGCAGCACTCACTATACCTCCTTCTACCCTGTAATAAAATAGCACAATCTATAATGCTAAGTCCCCTTAGCTATATGCTTGTGCATTTTAAATTTCTATAACAATTTCTATCTATTATTTATATTTTGGTGGAAATGACGGGAATCGAACCCGTGTCCAAAATAAAAATTTCCTATTATCATCTACAAGTTTAGTCTATTTATCCTTTTAACCATCCAGATATTAAATAGACAAAAGTCTGATGGCGAGATTATAAGTTTTCCTCCGATGACATAATCATACACGGGAGTAAGCCATTATAAATGACGTTATCCAAAAGAAAAATGGCAATTTCTAATGGTAACGAGCTACAACTTAGGCAGCTAATGCGTAATTATCGTTTCCGATTATATTTAAGTTGGATTTTAAAGCTCCCGCTTACTTGCCAATAATAAGTTTCCTATCCTGTCGAAACCAAAACATTCCCATATTTATATGATTAATTATACCATTTTTTTATTATTCTGTCTATGGATTCTTTATAATAGGACAACTCTTTTATTCCCATAGCCTAAGCTCCTTATATTAGCAATCCTGTAATCATGCATATTCATCATTGTTTTTTGTCCAAAACATAATACTATGAATTTGTTATCTATGCTATCTTTTTATTTTTTTTCACCCCCACACATATTATACAGCCTTTTAATCAAAAAAATTACACAGAAAAAAAAAATCAAAAAATAACAAAAAAAGAGTATAATTAATAACAAAAGATTAAAGGAGGTGAATTAAAATGAAAATGACTGAAATAAAAAGAGAAGAACTGGTAAAAATTGATGGTGGAAAAAGCTCGATTAATCCTACTGTAAAAAAAGAAATCTTTAAAAATCGTACTAAGAAAAAAATTAAAAAACGAAATTTATTTGATCGTGATTTATTTCGTAATCCACCTATAATTATTGATCCACCTAAAAAAAAGGAACGGATATAATTAGTAAGGTAGTGTAACAAAGAAAAAAAAATATCATGGAGGTAAAATTATGGAAATAGTTGAATTAAAACAAGATGAAATGATGAAAATCGACGGGGGGGGGGCGTGTTTGGCGTCTAACACGTTACTTTGCAGGTATTTATACTAGACAAGTTAAAAGAAATGTAAGTTCTATGTTTAGAGGAGCAGCTACAGGTTTTTTTAAAGGAGGTATTGGAGGTGCGATAACTGGTGCTTACAAATCTGGTATTACATCTAATATTATGGGTCTTTATAGAGGTTATAAAAATAGAAAAAAACATTGGAGTAATTTAAAGAGAATTAAGTATAGTAGGTAGTTGGTAATGTTTAGAGGCTTGGAAACATATATAACTTAAGTATATGTGTTCTACGAAATAATTTGTGTATCTTTCAAAAAAAAATTATATTATTACGGAGGTAAAATTATGAAAATTAAAGAATTAACTGTTGAAGAACAAAATCAAATCGATGGTGGAGGTTTTTGGGATCAAATGAGATATTGGGGAAGAGTTTATGCTAGACAAAAGAAAAGAGAATTTAAAGCTGGGGTTACAGGAGCAGCTGCAGGATTCTTAGGAGGTCCTATGGGTGCTTTAAAAGGTTTTGGTGGAGGTGTTATCGGAGCTAAAGTTGATGGATTGTATAGAGCTTTTAAGAATAGAAAGAAACACATGGGAAATGCGATAAGAGCACAAAGAAAAAGATAGAATAGTAGCTAGTAATATTTACAGGACACAAAATATATAGTAGTGCTAAAATTCTAAAATGTTGATTTGATATTTTTTAGAAAAAACTAAGTTTACTATATATTATAATCAATCTAAGATTAATAAAAAAATAGGAGGTCCCATAGTGAAACTTGTTGAATTAAATCAAAATGAAATGATGGAATTTGATGGAGGTAGAAAGAAGAATCTTAATTCTGCTAAAAAATATGTTAAAAGAGCAATTAGTCCTGGTAGAAAACACATTAGAAGCCAAGTTAATAGTCTTATTAGACATTTTAAGTTTGAAGGATTTAGAATAGCAACATTTAATGGACTTGGTCTGCTTCTTTTTAAATAACAGCAACATTTATGGTGGACTTTCTCTGCGTTTTTTTGAGTAGGAGAAGTGATCATCATTGGATATAAGTGATTTTGTATGTTTAAATAAAAAGACTTAAAATATTTAAACAAAATATTTAATAATAAATTTAAAATGACAAAATATTAATTTGAAAATGGGGATAGAAAGTCTCCCTGTTACAATATTTTATAGTTTAAATGATAACAAAGACTGCTAATTAAAAGCAGAAAATAAGTTAATGTAACAAAGAAAAAATTATTATGGAGGTAAAATTATGGAAATTAAAGAATTAACTGTTGAAGAACAAAATCAAATTGATGGTGGAGGTATATGGGATCAAATGAGATATTGGGGAAGAGCTTATGTTAGACAAAAAAAAAGAGAACTTAAAGCTGGGGTTACAGGAGCAGCTGCAGGATTCTTAGGAGGTCCTATGGGTGCTTTAAAAGGTTTTGGTGGAGGTGTTATTGGAGCTAAAGTTGATGGATTATATAGAGCTTTTAAGAATAGAAAGAAACACATGAGAAATGCGATAAGAGCACAAAGAAAAAGATAGAATAGTAGCTGATATATTTACAGAGCTCAAAATATATATAGTAGTGCTAAAATTCTAAAATGTTGATTTGATATTTTTTAGAAAAAACTAAGTTTACTATATATTATAATCAATCTAAGATTAATAAAAAAATAGGAGGTCTCATAGTGAAAGTTGTTGAATTAAATCAAAATGAAATGATGGAATTTGATGGAGGTAGAGCAAATTATATTGATATGTTAAAAAGAGGATCGGCAAAATTACGAAAAAGGAATAAAAAAGTATATAGATGGATAGGTTTTGAGGCAGTTAGACAAACAATAGGAACCCTCCCTATGTGGCTTTTACTTAAGGAGGATTAGTAACCACTGCTATGGGTTATCGTTGGGGTAGATGAAGTTGGATGTTTAAATAAAAAAACTTAAAATATTTAAACAAAATATTTGATAATAAATTTAAAATGGCAAAATACTTTATTTAATTTAAGGCGTGGGAAAAGACATCCATGTTACAATGTTTTATGGTTTAAATGATAATAGGGACTGCTAATAAAAAACAGAAAATAAAGCAACGTAACAAAGAAAAAAATATTATGGAGGTAAAATTATGGAAATTAAAGAATTAACTGTTGAAGAACAAAATCAAATTGATGGTGGAGGTATATGGGATTACTGGAAATATATAGGAAAAGTTTATGCTAGACAAAAGAAAAGAGAATTTAAAGCTGGGGTTGCAGGAGGAGCTGCAGGATTCTTAGGAGGTCCTATGGGTGCTTTAAAAGGTTTTGGTGGAGGTGTTATCGGAGCTAAAGTTGATGGTCTGTTTAGAGCTTATAAAAATAGACGTAAACACATGGCAAATATTGTTAAAGCAGTGAAAAAAAGATAGGGTAGTAGATAGTAATATTTACAGGACACAAAATATATAGTAGTGCTAAAATTCTAAAATGTTGATTTGATATTTTTTAGAAAAAACTAAGTTTACTATATATTATAATCAATCTAAGATTAA
>JBGXYD010000008.1:0-3346 GCA_041815005.1 Leptotrichia sp.
AAATGTAGACTTAATGACAGAATACTGGGCAACGGAGGCAGGAAGAGGGAAGTTAAGGGATCTGATAGAGAATTCAGAGAGAACAACAGAAGGGATAAAGAGGGTACTGACAACAAGAGATAGTAATGGAAGCCTTAATGTCTTAAAGAATGCAGAAGCGGAAAGTGTAGTACAGAAGTTTACAAGGATAGGTTTTGTAGATACTAAAGGAAAGACCCAACAACAGGTAAAGGCAGAATTGGAGCAAAGATTTGGAAGTTTATCTAAGAAGGGAGTAAAGGTATATTTTTATGATGAAAAGGATGTAGATAAAAGCTTAGATAAGGACAGTATAGCCAAATTGGTAGCAAATGGATTTGCAGTAACGAAAGATGGAAGTGTATGGATAAACAAGAGCCATGTAGATTCAGGGAAGTTGATAGACTTTAATACACTGACACAGCATGAGATAAGTCATATAGTGTTCGGAGAGGACAGTGAGTATGAGGCACAGTATGTGGAAGCGGCATATGGAGAATTTTTACAGGGTGTAAAGGATAATGGCTATCTGTCAGATAGTGAAGGTATTATAGATTATAGCTATTCAACACTTACAAAAGAGGATTTAGCTAAATTGAACAGGTATGTCATAGAAGAAATGGAATTTAGGGAACTATCGGGAGATGAAACAGTGGATAGAAGAGGTATACCACTGGATGCAGCAAAACAAAGTTCTGTAGAATTTGCTAGAAATACTATATTAATACAGAAACATCTAGACTTAGAGAAAAAAAAGAGAACAGCTAAGAAAAATGTATCAGCAAGAGTAAAAAAGGAGATTGCTAAAAGCAAAGACTATATTTCAGAGGAGGAAATGGAAAGGGCAATAAACACAGCCATAGAAGAAGTATATAGCAGAGAACTGAAGAAATTGGTAACAGAAGAAATAGAATTAAGGAAAAAAGGTTTGATACAAAAAGAAAATAGGATACTTAAGTATTTAGCAGAAAATAAATTTGGACAGGCATTAAGATATTTTGGCTATACAGTAAATGAAAGAGAAAGGATGCTGCTTTCCTATGATGTGCAAAAAAAATCCCATAAAGATAAATGGGGATATAGTCCAAGTGAAAGTTATATGGCAGACAGGATAGTAAAGTATATGAATAATATTGAAATAAATCCGTCAAGTATAGCGACAGCAATACCAGGAGGGGTAATATTAAATTTAATACAAAAAGATATCTATTCAAAAAAATTTTGGATAGGTATAGAAGATAGTGAGGGGAAGATAATAAAATCTTTTAATGTAGGTGATAGGTACGAAGTGGAATATTATGACTATATTACTGGTAGTAATAAGGCATATCATCTGTTAGTTGTAGATAAGACAGATGACAGAAAGACGGGATTTCAGATGGCGACATTCTATGATCCTAAAACAAAGGAACTGATAACTGTAGGAGAAGGAAGTGATCCAGCTATACATGAGGTAAATAAGGATCTGTCGGGATGGTATAAAGATTGGGTGGTTAATAATTTTATAGGAAATATTGATCCTAAAGTTTATTCAGGAAGAATAGATTATGCTGTACCAATAAGGAAAGGGATATCAAATGATGTTCCATATACACCGAATCAGTCTATACTGTCAGAACATTATATAAGGGAGATAGAAGCAAGAATAAAGGATGGCAGGATAGAAGTAAAAGGTAAGAAATATGATGTTCAGAATAGTATTGTATCATTAAATTTGGGACATTCATTGGCAGGTGCATTTCAAACTTATGGTTCCCATAGAAATGGAAGATCTTCCATAGTGGTAGACCCAGCACCTAATACTATAGCTGTACGAAATAGAAATCATCTGGCACTGATACCTAAAGGTGCCATACTAAACAAGACAGAAGTAAGGGATGGTATATTGCAGCATTATACAGCAATATTTGGTGTATCTTCGAGTATATATGTTTCAGAACTGAATCAGAGGGTTGGTTTAATAGGGCTGGGAGCTACAGGAAATCCGGCATTTCAAAGTGCAACACATAAAGAAAAAGATTTGGAAGGAGATGCAGACTCTCATAAACTAAACTTAGAAAAATTTGAATATGACATACTGGATGAAGTACTGTTAGTTAGACCGGATAGAGGAGGCAGATAGGGGGGATTTTATGATAGAAGCAGTTACAGTAATGTATACTATAATTTTTATTCTTATAGCATTATTTATAACAAAAGTAATTGAACTGTTTACAAGAAGAAAGCAAAAAAAAATATTTTTATCTTTATTTTTAATCTTATTCAGTGGTTGTACGATTGAGCTTTATAATATAGCTAGAGACTGGAGAGAATCAGCAAAAGAATATGTAAAAAAAGTTTTAGAAGAAAATAACATCATATATGACAGCGAAAATTGTATTATAGAGAGAATAGCATCAGAGCCGGGACCTTCTGGCACACCAATATACGGAATAAGGGATAGACGGATAAAGTATAAATCAAGATATTTTAAAAAGCTGGAAAAGCCACAGTCTATTGGTTCAAATTATTCATATGAAAATACAAGGCTTAGCACTTCAGATAGAGAAGAGACTTTTTTAAGAGTAATAACAGAGTTAGGTCTGAAGCCATATGTATTGAATGAATTTATATATGATAAGAGGAGAGGGAATAATTTTGAGGAGATAGAGAAGATATTTGACAGTTATCGTAAGAAGTATAAGGGATTGATTATAGAATATTATGAAACAGGTGAAAATGATAGAACTAAAGAAAAAAAGATATGGGGATGTGCGGGTAACATAGAAGTCGGAGTAATAAACTTTGTAAAGAATTCTGACTGTATAATAGAATATATTGATGAGGATACAGAGCAGCCCATTGTGAAATATGATGAAAAAGTAATAGAAGTCTATAGACGGAAGTACAGGGAGTATTTCAGTGGGAGAAGGGTCTTTGATGAGATGGACTGGGAAGAGTATATGAAACATAATGAAGTATACCCTGTCATAACTTTTCTGATAAGATACAAAAATGCCAAGGATAGGCAGGTGCCTGAATCAGAATTAAAAGAAGAGATAAAAAAGAAAATAGAACCATATTTCAATAAAGAAATAATGTATATGAACATTGGATGAACTTTTAAAGGATTAGGCAATACATAAACCCGATAACAGTGCAGGTAGCAGCAGGAGGGGCATCATCGGTAGGCTTTGGAGTAAATGATATAATCCTTGGAGCCTCGAATATAGTATCAACATATGGGAACTCCAAAGACCCAGGATATAATTTTGTAAAGGAATACAAGGCGTTGAGTACAGGAAGTCCTACATCCAATCCGTCTCTTGGTAAGGAACTGAATATACTG
>JBGXYD010000009.1:0-8706 GCA_041815005.1 Leptotrichia sp.
AAAGGAGTTTAAAAAAATAGAAGAATGCCTTAATAACAGGCCTAGAAAGATACTAGGATTCAGTAAGCCTAGTGAAGTTCACAATGAATATATTAGACGTAACAGGAATATTAACTAAAAAGAAGTTATCTTAATTAATAATTAAAATAACTTCTGGAATTTAATTCTTACATAAATTCTGTTGCACTTTACTTGACAAGAAGGCCTCTTTTTTTTAAAAATAACACTACCAAAACCTCAATTTCCCTTTTATTCCAATCTTTAACACCGGTTAAATAATTTTTATTTTTCTGATAATTTTTCTATTGCCTAAGTATGAAGATTAATTTATATCCTAAAATAATGCCACTAGGTGTAAATACCTATGTAAAGTAATTATATTTTAAACTTAAAAGATTTTTCTTTTTTAAGATACATTTCTTTTTCTTCCACTGAAAAACTTTATTCCTATAACTGCTAGTATAAGCATTATCACACTAATTACATAGGGAGCTTTCATTCCCAAAAACTGCAGATCCTCCACCCTGAAGGTACTAACGATACTCCTAATTACTGCATACATTATTAGATATATCATTGTTAGTATTCCAGGATTATATTCTTTTTTTCTGAAGTAAAACCACAACAGTAAAAATCCTATAAGATTTAATGCAGATTCATATAACATTGCTGGGTGTAATGGATAATTGGGAAATTCCATTCCAGCAGGCGAATCCTCTGGAAATACGATCCCCCATGGGACAAGTTCTTTAAATTTGGCTTGTGCTTCTATGCTCATCACCTGATAGGACTCCCACCATTGGGTAAATTTCCCTGAAAATATAACATTAAGCGGAGTAAAAGTAGGCACCCCATGAACTTCTCCATTTGCATAGTTCCCAAATCTTCCAAGAAACTGACCAAAAAGAAGAGGGCCTACCCCCATATCAGTTAAAACCCATAAATTTATTTTATTTCTTCTAGCGAAAATATATGTGCCTATAAAACTTCCAATTATTCCTCCGTGTATAGCAAGCCCACCTTTCCATACTTCTATAATAGAAATCGGATTTACTATATATTCATCAAATTTAAGAAATACATAATATAGTCTTGCCCCTATCAATCCTGACACCATTGCGATAAAAGCAAAATCCTCTATCTGTTTTTTATCCTTTATTCCTCTTTTTTTCGCAACTTCATCCTTTGAAGCTATAAAAATCCCAATAAGAAAAGCTAGAATATACATTAAACTGTATATTCTAAGCTCAAATCCTCCTATCTTAAATAAATACGGTCTCATTTATTCTCCTAACTTAACTGTTTTTCCAACTCTTCTTTAAATATTTCAAAAAAGGTATCAATCTGCTCCTCTGTAATTTCTCCTAATATCCCTATCCTCATAAGGCTTTCAGCATATTTCCCTTTTCCACCTGTAACTGTGTACCCTTTCTCCTCCAGTACATTTATTATGTTCTTAATTACAACCCCTTCCCTGTATATAGAAATTAGTGTATTTGTCCTATTTACCTCTTCTTTGACAAGTAATGAAAACCCTAATTCTTCTGCTTTTGTTTCTATCTTTTTTCTTAATTTGTACTTTTCTTGAATAACTGTCTCAATCCCTGTTTCCAAAAGATTTTTTAAAGATTCATTCAATGCCAGTATTAATGATATAGCTGGAGTATAAGGAGTTTCTGTCATTTCATTAAAATATTTTTCATATTGATTTATACTAAAATAATATTTAGGTAAATCAGATTTTCCCATAGCCTTTAACGCCTTGTTACTCATTGTTATGAAGGAAAGTCCAGGAGGTATAAGAAATGCCTTCTGACTACCTGCTATTGCCACATCTACATTCCAGCCATCAAAATCAAAATCGTTTGCAACTAATCCACTTATTGTATCCACAATCAGCAGTATATCAGTATTCTTAGTTAATTTCCCCAACTCTTCCACATTATTAAGTATTCCAACAGATGTTTCACTATGGGTAACTAGTATTCCCTTTATGTCTTTATTTGCTGACAATATATTTTTTACATCCTCTAGCTTATATCCTTCTCCAAATTCATATTCAAGATTTATGACATCCAGTCCGTATACTTCCCCTATTTTTTTAAATCTTTCTCCAAAATATCCTGTGTTTATAACAAGAATCTTTTCCCCTTTTGAAAAAAAGTTTACTATTGATGCTTCCATCGCCCCTGTTCCTGAAGATGTAATTACAAATACATCATTACTGCTTTTAAATACCTTTTTCAAATTTTCATTATTTTCCTTTAAAATTCTTCTAAATTCAGGTGTCCTATGATGTATGATATCCTTTCCAAATATTTTCAAATATCTTTCAGGTATATTTGTTGGCCCTGGTGTTAATAATAATTTTGAATTCATAAAATTCCCTCCTTAAATTTTTATTTTGCTTCACCGTTTCTTAGTCAATTACATTAATCCCTTTGTCAATTCATCGTATTTCAACAAATTAGACAATACTTCTTCTATTTCATCAAGCCTCAACATATTAGGACCGTCCGATTTTGCCTTTAAAGGATCTGGATGAACTTCAGCAAAAATCCCGTCTACACCTACTGCCAATGCTCCCCTCGCGAGAGGATATACATATCTGCTATTACCTCCTGATGTCTCCCCTTGACCTCCAGGAATCTGGACAGAATGAGTGGCATCAAATACTACAGGATAGCCAAAACTCCTCATTTCAAGAAGTCCTTTCATATCTACAACCAAGTTATTGTATCCAAAACTTACCCCTCTTTCACATAACATTATGTTGGTATTTCCTATTTCTTCAAATTTTTTCACTACATTTTTCATATCCCAAGGTGCGAGAAATTGTCCTTTTTTTATATTTATAGTCTTTCCTGTCTCCCCAGCAGCAATAAGTAAATCTGTCTGCCTTGACAAAAAGGCAGGAATCTGAAGTATATCTATTACCTTTGCAGCTTCCTTACATTGATGAGGTTCATGTATATCAGTGGCAAGTGGAAGTCCATATTTCCCCTTTACCCTCGACAATATTTCCAGTCCTTTTTCAAGTCCTGGACCTCTAAAGGAATTTATCGAAGATCTGTTTGCCTTATCAAATGATGCTTTGAAGACATACTGTATATTCAGTTTTTCAGTTATTTCCTTCATTTTTCCGGCAACTTCCATTACTAGCTCTTCCGATTCAATTACACATGGTCCCCCTATTAGGAACATTTTGCCGTTTCCAACTGTTATTTCGTCTGTGATTTTTACTTTCTTTACGTTATCTATTAGCATTTTTATCCTTTCCTGCCCATGATTCCACTACCGATATGTAACTACAATATATTTGAAGTTATTATTTTTAAATATCAGTCTGCTGTTATACTATTGCCAGCAGTGTTATAAATTGTAAATGGACATAACATTAGATAGCAAATATTATGTCAATATTTTAGCACTTATAAGATTTTTTTACAATATCAAATATATAAAAGAAAAACCATGAATGTTATTTTTATCCTAACATTTCACGGTTTTATTAAAGATTAATTACTTTTTGCTGCTCCATTTTTTTCAAAAATTGAAGAAGGATATTCAGAGGAGCTACTCCAAGCCCATCTCCCGTCATAATAATAATTTTTCTTTTCAGAATTCTGTCTAATCCTTGTTCCTTCCTCTAAATGTAGATAAGGGTATTTTTTTATATAATCCCGTACACTGTTAAGGTCTGTTGCAATAATACCCACTATTATATTTTCATATTTTTCATTATTAAACATACAGTACTTGAACTTTATATCTGATCTATATTCTCCTTTATTATTCATTTCATAAAACTGATGTCTTCCAACCGGCGAATGGCAGTATGGATTTTTATCCAGTTTAATATTTTTTTCTGATAAAGTTTTCTCAGCTTTCTCTGTTTTATCCGTTTTTTCAGATTTTCCTTCTGTTGTCTTTTCTGTTTCTGACGTTTTTTCCGTCGTTTCTTTTTTTTGTGTTTCTATTTTTTCAGTATTGAGCTGTTTTGTCTGATCTTTTTCCTGAGGACTTTGATTTCCCTGATTCCCAAACAGGGTGAATGTAATAGCCAGTAATAAAATGTACTTTTTCATAAATAATCCTCCTAAAATAATTTTTATAATTTTCATTTGTTTCATACTGCCAAAATTTGTTTATCACGGTTAAATAACTTTTGTTATTTTAAAACTGTTTTTTTGAGATTTGGTAGCTGTTTCTTTTCATATTATACTCCTTTTATTTCTGAAATTCAACCATATTGCAAGATTTTTCCGGTGAAATTAGAATAATTTAAAAAGTATAAATCCTAAAATATATTATCTGTAATATAAAATACTTTAAGATTATGCTGTATCTGGAAAAGGGGAAAGATTAACTCTCCCCTTTAAAAAACTTCTTCATTTTATCTATAAAGGAATGAGATTCCTTATAGTTTTTCTTTCCAAGGGATTCATCAAATTCCCTTAATATTTTTTTCTGCTTCTCTGTTAGATTTGTCGGTGTTTCAACCTTTAAACGGATTATTTCCGAACCCTTCCTATTTGAAGAGTTTATACCCATATCTTTTAGTTTCAATTCCTTTCCATTTTGAGTTCCCTCATCAATTCTTATCTTAGTTTTCCCTTTCAGAGTAGGAACTTCCAACTCACCTCCAAGTATTGCCGTTGTCATTCCTATTGGTACTTCACAATAAACATCAATACCTCTTCTTTCAAAAATTTCATGTTTCTTTACCTTTATGAAAATATGAAGGTCGCCATATATTCCGTCATTTTCCCCTGCATCTCCCCCATCTCTTAAAATAAGTCTATTCCCTGTATCTACCCCTGGTTGTATCGGTATTTTTCTTGATACAGTTTCCTTCTCAAGACCAGTGCCACGACAAGTATGACAAGGTTTCTCAGGAATTTTACCTGTTCCATGACATTCATCACATTCTACAGTTGACATATGAACTCCAAAAATACTTCTTTGCTGAGTCCTTATATACCCTGAACCATTACACTTATTACACGTCTTCATATTATGACCTGGCTCTGCTCCACTTCCGTGACACGTCTTACATTTCCCCTTCCTATTATATTTTATTTCCTTTTCTGTTCCAAAGGCAACTTCTTCAAGAGTAAGGGTCAAATTATATCTCAAGTCGGATCCTTCATGTACTTTTGGTCCCTGACGACGGCTTCTACCACCACCAAACATCCCTCCCAGTATATCTCCGAAATCTAGATCTTCAAAGCTGAATCCACCTTGGCCAAAGCCACCGAAACCTCCAAAGCCTCCTTGACCTCCATTTTCAAAAGCTGCATGTCCATACTGGTCATAGGCTGCTTTCTTCTGTGCATCCGACAAGATTTCATATGCTTCATTAATTTCCTTAAATTTATCTTCAGCATCCTTTTTTTCAGATTCTGACGCACTGGAAAACTTATCTGGATGATATTTCATTGCAGCCTTCCTATATGCCTTCTTTATTTCTGCTTCATCCGCATTCTTACTTAATCCAAGAATTTCATAATAATCTTTTTTTGCCATTTTTTCTCCTTATTTATTCGTTAATTCCTTCTATACTTATTTCTGCAGAAAATCTCCCCTTCTCTTCAAGTTCCAATATCCCCTTTTTTTCCTCAAGATTTCCAGTAAAATCTACAGTATCTGTAATTCCATACCAAGGCTCTATACAGACAAAGGGGGCTTTTGGTTTGCTCCAAAAAGCTATAAAAGGAAATCCTTTATAATCTAAGATCAATTTTTTACTATGTTTACTACAGCTTAAAGTTACCTTTTCAGAAACTGTATTTTCAAATATTAGTGCATCTTCATTAAAAATATCACTATTTAGTTTTATCCTATTGTCGTTATTAATATATTTTTCTATTTTCTTTTTCCCTAACAATGCACCATCCAAAACATATCTATCTAATGTTTCCTTTTTTTCAAATTCCAGACTATAGTCATCTATTTTTATATTTTCATCTAACTTTATACTAAATGCAGGGTGTCCACCTATAGAAAAATATATTTTTTCATCAGTTTTGTTTATTACATCATACTGAATAATTAGTTTATTATTTTTTATTACATATGTCAAGTACAAATCAAAAGAAAATGGAAATTTCTCCAATGTACTTTCATCTGAAGAAAATTTAAATTTTAAAAAATCCTCTCCTTTTTCAACTACTTCAAAGTCATTATCCCGTGCGAATCCATGCCTTGTGTCTATTTTATATTCCTTTCCTTTGTATAAGTATTTTCCATTCTTTAAAACTCCCACAAAGGGAAATAATATAGGCGAGCTGCTTCCCCAGTATTTTGAATCCCTTTCCCATATAAATTCTTCTCCATTTACTTTGTAACTATAAAGTTCTGCACCTTTTGTATATACTCCTATTTCTACATTCCCCTTTTTTAAAATATTTCCCATAGTTTTCTCCCTCTATACCACTTCAATTTAAGATTCGGATTCAACTTTATTTTTTTATATAGAGCAGTATTACACGAAAAGAATAGAGAGTTATTCTCTATTCTTTTACTTTAATCATTTCTATTGCTTTTATAACTGTTTTAATGAATAACTAACTCATAAAAATCATTTAATTTTTTATAAGGTTATAGTTAAGTTTATCATCCTAAATACTATTAATCCACAACTTCCGCTTCTTGAATATCATCCGAACCATTTGTATCATCTGATGCAGTTTCTACATTTTCAGCTTGTTCCTTTTGTGTTGCCTCCTGAAACATCCTTGTTGCAAATCCCTGTGAAACTTTTGAAAGTTCCTCAATTCCCTTTCTTATAGCTTCCATATCATCTCCATCTTTTACTTTCTTCAGTTCCTCAATTGCTTTTTCAATATCTTCTTTTTCTGTTCCTTCTAATTTATCTTCATTTTCTTTAAGCATTTTTTCAGTTGCCATTACTAACTGGTCTGCCTGGTTTCTAGCTTCTACCAATTCTTTAAATTTAGCATCTTCAGCTTCATGTGCTTCCGCATCCTTTTTCATTTTTTCTATTTCTTCTTTAGATAAATTAGATGATCCTGAAATCGTTACCTGATTTTCCTTTCCAGTTCCCAGATCCTTAGCAGAAACATGCACTATTCCGTTAGCATCAATATCAAATGTTACTTCTATTTGAGGTATCCCCCTTGGAGCTGCCGGTATTCCTTCAAGGTTAAAGTCTCCCAGTTTATGGTTATCTGAGGCTTTTGCCCTCTCTCCCTGTAAAACTACTATTGAAACTGCCGGCTGATTATCTGCTGCTGTTGAGAATACTTGTGATTTTTTAACAGGTACAGTAGTATTTCTTTCAATTATTTTTGTAAATACTCCACCTAAAGTTTCAATTCCTAATGATAATGGAGTTACATCTAATAATAATACATCTTTAACATCTCCCATCAATACTCCACCTTGGATAGCTGCTCCTGCTGCAACAACTTCATCAGGATTAATTGATTTATTTGGCTCTTTTCCTAAGAAAGATTTTACCCAGTCCTGAACTGCTGGTATTCTCGTAGATCCTCCAACTAATAATACTTCATCAATTTCGCTAGGGTTTAAGTTTGCATCTTCTAATGCCTGTTTTACAGGTCCTTTTGTAGCTTCAACCAAATCCTTTGTTAATTCGTCAAATGCTGCTCTAGTTAATTTTTTATCCAAGTGCTTTGGTCCAGTTGCATCCATTGTGATAAACGGCAACGATATGGAAGTTTCCAATGTTGTAGACAATTTCTTTTTAGCATCTTCTGCTGCATCCTTTAACCTCTGAATTGCCATTTTATCATTTCTCAAGTCTATTCCTGTTTCCTTTTTAAACTCATCTGCTAACCAGTCAATTATTTTCTGATCAAAGTCATCTCCCCCAAGATGATTGTTTCCAGATGTGGAGATAACCTCCACTACTCCATCTCCGATTTCCAGTACAGATACGTCAAATGTACCTCCACCCAAATCAAATACTAATACTTTTTCCTCTTTTTTCTTGTCCAGTCCATAAGACAATGCAGCCGCTGTCGGCTCATTTATAATCCTTTGAACTTTAAGTCCTGCTATTTCTCCGGCATCTTTCGTAGCCTGTCTTTGTGCATCTGTAAAGTATGCTGGCACTGTTATTACAGCCTCTGTCACATTTTGTCCGAGATATGCCTCAGCATCCTTTTTCAATTTTTTTAATATCATTGCTGAAATTTCCTGTGGTGTATAATCCTTTCCATGTATAGTTGTCTTATAATCAGATCCCATATGTGTTTTTATCGAAAGTACTGTAGAATCAGGATTTGTTATAGCCTGTCTTTTAGCTATTTCTCCTACTATTATTTCCCCATTATCCTTAATATTTACTACTGAAGGTGTTGTTCTTCCACCATCAGAGTTTGGTATTATTGTAAAGTTTCCACCTTCCATTACTGCCACGCAGCTGTTTGTTGTCCCTAAATCTATTCCTATTATTTTACTCATATTTATCATTCTCCTTTAATCTTTTATTTTTTTATATTTCCTTCTGTATCAATATATGTTGTATTCTTTTTCAATTTAACATAATCCTTCAAAATATCGTTTAGATTTTCTTCATATTTTTTTTCTATTTCATCAACTTCATTTAGAAACTTAAATTCCTCTAAATTATTATTTATACTTCTAGTATTATCATTATGGATTTGATTCATTGCAGTATTAACACCATTTTCTACCATATTTATAAATTGATAA
>JBGXYD010000010.1:0-8328 GCA_041815005.1 Leptotrichia sp.
GGATACACCCGGTTTACATTCCGAACCCGGAAGTTAAGCCTGCTAGCGCCTAAAATACTTGTCTTTACAGGAAAAATCGGTCGCCGCCGGACTTTTATATTGCCTTATGTACTTTTTTATTGTATATAAGGTTTTTTTTTGTTATACTTTAAGTGTATATATAAATTATTATTATGGAGCAGATTATGGAATGTGTTGTGCAGGAAGTATATAGGAGATTGAAGGAAATCAAAATGTTTAATTTTATTTCCAAAAGTGGAAGTAAATCTAGTATGAAATGGAACTATACAGGGATTGGAAAACTTGATATAGAAGAAAAAGGAATTATTGACGAGGTGGGGTCGGAAGTATATTTTTATGAAAAGATTTTTCTTTCTGAGGATGATACGAAGCTAAATGACTCTAAAATGTGGAAGTTTTATAAGAATAAAATAGAAATGTACCGATTTAGAAACGATAAATTTGAAAGGATTTTTACATTTAGTGTTAAAGATGTGAGAAATATAGAAAATATATTCTTAATTTCTGATGGAGCATATATTTGTCAACCTGATAAATATTATGGGATACTCACTGTAGAAGAGTGGGGGATACGCCTTATTATACAAATAAAGGGAGAACGTAAGGATGAAGAAATCTGTTATAAATATGTGATGGACAATGAAATTAAGAATTATAGAGAGGAAGACTTGTGCTGTATGGATACATCAAATAAAAATAATGATTATCAGTTTTCTAGTCAAAAATATGTAATATTGGATAGAGATGGGGTAATTAATGTAGAAAAGAACTATCTTTATAGGATTGAGGACTTTGAATATGAGGAAGGTGTGGTTAACTCCTTAAAAAGACTTTCTTATTTGGGATACCGATTTATAATTATCACAAATCAGGCAGGAATTGCTAAAGGGTATTACACAGAAAAGGAGTATTATGAACTAGAGAAATTTATTATCGGGGATTTGAAGGAAAAGGGTATTATAATTGATAAGGTGTATTTCTGTCCTCATCATCCTGAAGGAAATGGAATATACAGAAGAGAATGTAATTGCCGTAAACCTGGAATAGGAAATTTTTTAAAGGCCATAGAGGATTTCGCCATTAATCCACATTCTTCATATATGATAGGAGATAGGATAACCGATCTTACTCCAGCTCATGAGTTAGGTTTTAAGACAGTTCTTGTTAAGACAGGATATGGAAAGGATAATATTTCAAAGTTAAAGGAATACGGGCTTGACTCCTTTGTGGTGGAAAATCTTCAGGAATTTTGTGATTTTTTAGAGAAATCTAATTTAAAATAGCAGGCTTAAATATTAAATTTGTTTAAATATATTGAAAAAATATTATTCTAATGATATAATCTTATAATATGACTATTGTAAATTGGAGATAACATATGAATAAAAGCAAAATATTTTCCAGTATATTGGATAATGGAAAATTTATAAATATAAAAAATATATCAATGAATTCTAAAACAGCAAAAAACGGAGATTTGTTTGTTGCAATAAGGGGAGGAAATAAATTTCTTAATGAGGCTTTAGAAAAGGGGGCTTATGTCATTTATGATGATGAAAATGCTGAAATTGATGAAGTATATTTGGATAGAGTTTTTTTTGTGGAAGACAGTATAGAATTTTTACAGAGATTTGCCAGGAAATGGCGAAATAGTCTAGGTATAAAGGTCATAGGAATTACCGGGAGTAATGGAAAGACCACTGTTAAGGATATGATTTATCATATTCTTTCGATAAAATTTAAGGGAAAGAAGACAGAAGGGAATTACAATAACCACATTGGGCTACCCTTCACTTTGTTGCGTTCAGAATTAGAAGATGAATTTATGATATTGGAAATGGGAATGAGCGGATTTAATGAAATTGATCTTTTGGGAGAAATATCGGAACCTGATATAAGTGTCATAACAAATATCGGAGAATCTCATTTGGAATATCTTAAGACGAAGGAAAATGTCTTTAAGGCAAAAACAGAAATATTACCTCATACAGGTAGTGTTTTAGTTATAAATGGAGATGATTTTTACTTGAAAGGTATAGAAGATAGTAGATTGAAGATTATAAAGGTTCTAAAGGATAAAACATTAGAAATTTTAGATAAGGAAGCAAATGAAATAATTGAAAATAGGGAGTCTTACAAGGGAAAGTCCGATAAAGAGGTATCCAACATCCGAGAAAATAATAATTTTTACTATGGGGATATCTCCTTTAATGAGGAAGGGACGGAATTTACCTTGAAATACTTCGGAAAAAAATGTAGAAATAACATTGAGAGAAGGTATAAGACCAATGTTATAGGGGAGCATAATATTCTGAATTTATGTATTGCCATTGCTGTGGTAAAGGAAATGGGGATAGAAGATAGTTATATTGAAGAGGCAGTAAAAAATATTTCTCTGACAGATATGAGATTTCAGATAATTCCAAAAGGGAACACTACATATATAAATGATGCTTATAATGCAAGCCCCATGTCCATGGAGAAATCACTGGATACCTTTTCAGGAATATATAATGACAGGCTAAAGATAGCAGTACTGGGTGACATGCTTGAGCTGGGGGAGAAGGAAGCGAAACTTCATGCCAGCCTTTCAGATGTGATTGGGAGAATAAAGATAGATAAGCTCTATCTTTATGGACCTAGAATGAGTTCGTTGTATGAAAGGGTGAAGGAGAATTCTAAAAAAGAGAATATAGAGAATGATAATATTGAAAATACAGATTTTGGGAAAATAGAAACAGAATATTTTTCTAGCAAGGAGGACATACGTAAACGGTTGTCCCAAATATCAGAGAAAAAGGCTGTCCTGTTGAAGGCATCACGTGGAATGAAGCTGGAAGAGGTTATGGATTAACAGGAAGTACGGGGATAGAGGGATTGACTAAAAAAGAAGGAGATAGAAATGTTATATTTATTACAGTCTTTATTTATAAATAGCTGGGGAATTTTCAGAATATTCAGATCAATAACTATAAGGGCTTCCATTGCCTTTGTTATTGCATTTCTTTTTATGCTTATATTTGGAAAGCCTTTTATAAAGTGGCTTAAGAAGAAGAAATACGGAGATACCGCAAGGGAGGAAGGTCCTAAAAATCATTTCAGCAAGGCGGGAACTCCTACAATGGGAGGGCTTCTGATTATAGGGGCTATAATTTTTTCTACTTTAATAGCAGGAAACTTTACTAATAAATTTGTAATATTCCTGTTTATAATAACAATACTGTTCACTACAATAGGATTTTATGATGATTATTTAAAACTGACAAGACATAAGAACGGACTTTCAGGAAAAAAGAAGATACTGGGACAGTTAATTATAACTGTAATAACCTTTGTATTTATTTATAGGTTTGGAATAATAAATAAGACATTGGATTTTTCGATAGTAAATCCTCTTATAAAGGAGTCTTTTATATATATAACTCCCCTGTTCTTCTTCGTGTTTATGATGTTTGTCATAATAGGATCCTCAAATGCAGTAAACTTGACAGACGGACTGGATGGTCTCGTTAGCGGTCCTATAATAATAGTCAGCGTTACTCTACTTATAATTACTTATTTGACAGGGCATTATGATTATGCAAAATACTTGAACCTTTATCATATAAGGGATGCCGCTGAAATGACAGTGTACCTTGCAGCAGTAATAGGTGCACTTATAGGATTTTTATGGTACAATTTCTATCCCGCACAGATGTTTATGGGAGATACAGGTTCTCTGACTTTAGGGGGAATACTTGGAATAATTGTAATATTTTTAAAGCAGGAACTTCTGCTTCCAATTGCAGGACTTATATTTATTTTGGAAGCTTTTTCAGTAATGATACAGGTCTGGCATTATAAGACATTTAAGAGAAGGGTTTTTAAAATGGCACCTATACATCATCATTTTGAAATGTTGGGAATACCTGAAACGAAGGTAACCATAAGATTTTGGATAACAACTATAATGATGTGTCTTTTAACCTTTGTAATATTAAAACTGAGATAAGGGCTTCCTAAAGCTTACCTAGATGGTATGAGTAGTGTTATTATATAAATTATGAATTAGGAGAGGATTATGATAAAAAAAG
Organism: Leptotrichia sp.; assembly: GCA_041815005.1. Classification (GTDB taxonomy): domain Bacteria; phylum Fusobacteriota; class Fusobacteriia; order Fusobacteriales; family Leptotrichiaceae; genus Leptotrichia_A. Next base: position 4,095 of record JBGXYD010000010.1, read on the forward strand.
CCGTAGTGTTCGGTGGCGGATTAAGTGGTTTAGGTGCTGAAAGACTGTTAAAGAAAAAGGGATATGAGGTATTTTTAATTGATGATAAGACAGGGATACCATCAGCTAAAGGAATTGAAATTCTAGACGAAGGGAATATTGAATTTATCGTAAAAAGTCCGGGCATTCCGTGGGAGGTTTCTCTTCTTAAAAGGGCAGATGAAAAGGGAATAAAGGTAATATCAGAAATTGACCTTGCCTATAGATATATTGACAAAGGTATAAAAATTATATCTTTTACGGGAACCAATGGGAAAACTACCACTGCTACTAAAATGCAGGAACTTCTAACCTATGCTGAATATGAAGGGAGGCTTGCCGGTAATGCTGGAATGTCCTTTGCAGGGATAGTTGCAGATGACATCAAGACAGATTATATAGTCCTTGAGCTAAGCAGCTATCAGCTGGAAAATAACCCTGAAGTTCATTCGGATATTGCCGGTATTATAAATCTTTCTCCAGACCATCTCTCAAGGTATAGTTCTGTGGAGGAATACTATACTACAAAGTTTAACATATTTGAAAGACAGACAGAAGAGGACTTTGCCCTTATTAATCTCGATGATAAAAAAATTATGGAAATATTTGAAGAGGTGGAGGAAAAAATAAAATCTCAAAAAATATATTTGAGTCGTGAAGCCAGAGGAACAATTTTTATACAAGATGGAAATATACGTATAATGAAAAATCTGAGGGACAGAATAGACTTTCATAAGGTAGAGAATATAGATGAAGTGTCAGAAAAACTGATAGGGGTAGGTGAACTTTCCCTTAAAGGGGATCACAACCTTGAAAATATGCTCTTTATTATAGGAACAGCAAAAATTTTAGGAGTACCAAATAAAAAGATAATAGAGTTTTTAAGTAAGACTGCTCCTTTGGAGCATAGGATGGAACAGTTTTTTGTCAAAGAAAGAACAACATTTGTAAACGACTCAAAGGGAACCAATGTGGAATCTACTTTAAAGGCATTGGGAGCCTTTGAAGGGGAAATTATACTTATATGTGGAGGAGATGACAAGAAATTATCTAATAGGGAACTTGTGGAAAAAATAAAGGAAAAAGTGAATTTTGTCTATCTGATTGGAGAAAATGCTCTATTATTGATGGAAGATATGGAAAAAATAGGATATGAAAGATATAGCAATATGGAAACTATTGAAAATATTTTAAACTATTTTAAAGAGAATATGGATTTTTCAAGAGAAAAGACAGTTTTATTTTCCCCGGCAACATCAAGTTTTTGTCAATTCAGGAACTTTGAGGAGAGGGGAAGAATTTTTAAGGAATTAACAGTTAAAATTTTAGATAAATAGGAGAGTCGGTTGAAAAATAAAAGAGTATTAGGGACAACCCTTATAATAATAATGATAGTCTTAATGGGGCTTAGCATTACCATGATTGCCAGTGTAAGTTTTGTTACGGCACAAAGGCTATATGGAAATAACTTTTATTTTGTCGTTAGACAGGGAATTTGGATTTTGGCAGGAATCGTAGCCTTCTGGCTTACTTCCAATGTTAAATACACATGGTATAAAAAAAATAAGCTGTGGATATACTTAGCAGGACTTGGATTACTAATAGCAGTTCTTTTTATGGGAGAGGAAACACAGGGGGCTGTAAGATGGATAAAGATATTTGGAATGACAGTTCAGCCTTCTGAATTTGCAAAACTTATGATAATAATATATTTGGCAGGAATTATTGATTATAATAAGAAAAAAAAAGCAGGAGATATTCGCCTATTTATGCGGATAATGGTTCCCCTATCTCTATATATGGGACTTGTATTGGCGGAAAAGGCATTTAGTAGTACATTGCAGATCGCAATGATAGGACTGTCCATGATGTTTGTATCTGGGATTAACATAGGATATATTATGGCGGTTTTGGTATCATTTGGAGGGATAGGGGTAATAAGTGTAGTGAAAAGTCCCTATAGAATGAAACGGATATTGGGATTTATAGGTAATTCCAATGATGGAAACTATCAGACCGGAAATTCCCTAATTGCAATAGGAAGTGGAAAACTCTTAGGAAAATTCTATGGGAACGGATTTCAAAAATATTATCTTCCTGAAATACATACAGACTATATATTTTCAGGATATGCAGAAGAAATGGGATTTATTGGTTCTACAGTGCTGATATGTATCTATATTGCACTCTTAGTTGTTATTTTTATAACTTTACTGAAAAAGAAGGACAGTTATGCCAAATACTTACTGACGGGAATATTTATAATGTTTTCCCTTCAGATAATAGGGAATATAGCAGTTGTTTCTGACCTTATACCAGCAACTGGTATACCATTACCAATAATGAGCTATGGGGGAAGTTCAATGATTGTCACTACTGCTTCCTTAGGAATAGTGTATAATATTATAAAATCAATATACCAGGATGAGACTATGGAAGTCAGACGGCTTAAAGAAGAAAATATAGAGAATTTGGAAATGATGGATTAGCTTAAATGAATTGATCCAATTAAATTTTATAGAAATGGAGAAAGGGGATAATGAAAAAAGTAATATTTGCAACCGGGGGTACAGGGGGACATATCTATCCGGCTTTGTCTATCGCTGAAAAGTTAAGGGAGAAGAATGTGGATGTTCTATTTATAGGGACGAAGCACAGAATGGAAAAGGATATTATACCTAGGGAAAACTTCAAATTTATAGGTCTTGATGTACTTCCCATTAAATCAATAACCTCTATTTATAAAATCATAGTTTCCATATTTAAGGCAATTGGGGTACTGAGAAGGGAAAAACCTACAGAAATCATAGGATTTGGGAATTATATAACAATACCAGTACTCGCAGCGGCTATACTTTTGAGGATACCTTACTATCTACAGGAACAGAATAGTACAATGGGACAGGCAAATAAATATTTCTACAAATGGGCAAGAAAAGTATTTATAGCTTTTGAAAATACAAAAGAAAGCATCTCAGAAAAATATAGGGGAAAATTTGTAGTGACAGGAAATCCTTTAAGAAAGGATTTTTATATAAAGAACAAGGAAAGGGAGAGGGAGCTTCTCGGTATCTCTCCATTAGAGAAGGTAATCCTTGTAATTGGGGGTAGCCTGGGTGCTAAGAGTATAAATGATGCCATATCCCAAAAATGGAAGAGTATAGTGGAAGATAAGGAAATAAAGATATTTTGGGGTACAGGAAAGAATAATTTTGAAGAAACTACATCAAGGATACATAATTTTGGGAATTCTGTGGTAAAACCTTATTTTGACAATGTGGCAGATATTATGTCTGCGGCAGACTTGGTAATATGCAGAGCAGGAGCTTCCACAATATCGGAGCTAATTCAGCTGGAAAAGCCTTCTATACTTATACCCTATGATTTTGTAGGCCAGAAGGAAAATGCAGATGCTCTGGAATATATAGATGCTTCAAGAATATTTACAAATGAACAGGCAGAAAAGGCAATAGAAGAAGCTCTAATCCTTGTGAAACAGGAAGAAATACTGAAATTTATGCAGGATAACCTGAAGAAGCTTAAGAAGGGAAATGCTGCAGATCTGATAATAAAAGAAATGGAACTTTAATCACTTTATGGAGGAAATATGTTGACGGAAATTAGGAATGTTTATTTTAGTGGAATAAACGGAATAGGAATGAGTGGACTTGCCAAAATACTGGCTAAGGAAGGGTATAATGTAGCAGGATCTGACCTTGAGGTAAAGGGTGTAACAAAGGAAATGGAAGAAATGGGGATAAAGGTATATATAGGACAGGTTGAGGAAAATGTGAAAGATAAAGGGATAGATCTTTTTGTCTATTCAACAGCAATAAAGGAATGCAATCCTGAATACAAATATATAGTGGAAAACAATATAAGAAAAATAAAAAGGGGGGAGCTTCTTGCAGAAATAATGAATGACTTTGAGGGAATTGCAGTGGCTGGAACACATGGGAAGACTACTACAAGTTCTATGATGAGTATAGCTTTTTTGGAAAAAGATCCCTTTGTAGTTGTTGGGGGAATAATTCCGGAAATACAGAGTAACAGTAAAATAGGAAATTCAGAATACTTTATTGCGGAAGCTGATGAAAGTGATAACTCTTTCTTGTATATAAAGCCCAAGTACTCGGTGGTTACAAATGTAGAACCTGATCATCTTGAACATCACGGTTCCTATGAAAATATAAAAAGATCCTTTGAAAAATTTATA
>JBGXYD010000011.1:0-19917 GCA_041815005.1 Leptotrichia sp.
ATTAAAAATTATAGGATAAAATGTTCTATAAATACATTCCTAAATAGAAATATAGCTTGTTAGTAAAGGAGGAAACTAAAATGAATAAATCTACATTGATGGCATTATCATCTTTAATGGCAGTGTCTGTACCTTCGGTATCAGAAAAATTGTCAACATCAGAAATGAGAAAGAATACAATACGAGCGAATGCAATAGAATTAGATAAAGATAATGAAAAAGAAGTTATAGTGGAAAATAATACTGAAAAAACTAAGGAAAAAGAAGAAGATGCTGATCTTATAACAGTGGAATTATCTCAAGATGGGACATCTACTGTAAAATCTGAATCTACCTTTAAACCAGAAGAAGTGAAAGAAAAGAAAGCGGAACTGATACCTGAACCTAAGTTGGTGGGAGCCTCACGGCTTGATATAACAAAGGTGGAACTTCTTAGTATAAAAGCAGATGATTTGAAGTTTAAAGTAAATAGTTCGAATATTTCAGACGAAGCAGCTTCTGCATTAAAGGATATAAAGGAATATGTAGAAAAAAATGATTTTGATGTTACAATAGTTGGATATACAGATTCCTCAGGATTAAACTCCTATAATCAGAAACTTTCCTTGAAAAGAGCTGAGAGTGTAAGTGCTAAGTTAATCGAATTGGGATTATCCCCTACTAGAATTGTAGAAATATTAGGTAAGGGTGATGATAATCCTATAGCAAGTAATAACACTGAAGAAGGAAGGATATCTAACAGAAGGGTTGAATTTAGGTTGGTAAAACGTGGAGTAAAGTTATTTTAACATGAATAAATTTTAGTATAAAAAAGACTGATTTAATTTTTGCAATTCAGCAGGAAAGTCAATTTTCAGTCTTTTTTATTTTTATAATCAATTTCAATTTGATTATAAAAATATGGATTATAAGTGTTCAGAAATATGTTATTTTTTGATTTCATAAATTAAAATATCTTAGTAAAAAATAATATTTGTTAGTTTAGATTTTTTAAAAATTTGCTGAAAATTTATCATTTTTATAGTTTTCAGACACTACCTATTATAATAACAAGATATTTGATAAATCAAAAAGAGGCGTAAGCCCCTTTTAAACATTCTTAATAGAAAAAATAATTTTCCAGTTATTTAATTGACATTTTTTCCAGTTCCCTTATTCTGTCCTGTGTAGCAGGGTGAGTTCTAAAGAGATTTTGAAGCCCATTTAATCCTGCAAAGGGATTTATAATAAACATATGGGAATGGGAAGGATTTTGTCTACCCATAGCAATACTATGACTGTAGTTTTCCAGTTTTATAAGGGCATCTCTTAAATATAGAGGATCACCTGAAATTTCAGCTCCTGCCCTGTCAGCCATGAACTCTCTTTTTCTTGATATTGTCATCTGAATAATCATGGCAGCAATGGGAGCTAGCAAGGAAAGTAAAATTACAATTAAAGGGTTTACATTTTGACGCCTCCTGCTATTACTCCCTGAGGAACTCATATAAGGTAAAAACCTGGCTATATTAGTTATAGCTCCTGCAAAAGTAGCAGCAATGGTACTTATTAGTATATCCCTATGCTTTATATGTCCCAGCTCATGTGCAATGACTCCTGAAAGCTCGTTATCATTCATCATTTCCAGTAGTCCTTGAGTACAGGCAACTGCCGAATGGTTTGGATTTCTACCCGTGGCAAAAGCATTCGGCTGCATTTCAGGAATAATATATACTTTTGGCATTGGAAGTTTTGCTGTCTGTGCGAGGTTTTTAACCATTCTATAAAGCCTTGGATTATTATGTTCATTCACTTCCTGTCCCTTATAGGCACTCAATACAAGTTTATCGCTGAACCAGTAGCTAAAAAAGCTCATTCCTCCCGCAACTATTAATCCGATAAGTGCTCCAGTCTGGTTTCCGAGTGCTCCCCCGATAGCAGTAAAAAGAGCCACAAGAGAAAACATAAGAAATCCTGTTTTTAATGAATTAGTCAACATTTTATTCTCCTTTTTATATTTAATTTTAGCCATTTGTAAAACTAAATTACACTTTATAAAATCAATATATCCCAAAATTTACTTTACTTTTTTTCATTTTACCAAGATTTTTTGGCACTTTTTGATTTTTCAAAAAAGTTTATTCATTTTGCAAATACCTATATCTTTACTTACTTAATTATAATATATATATATCAAATTTTCAATATGCCAAAACGTCAATATTGTAAAATAATAGAAAATATTGATGATTTTAAGTAAATTTTCTATAAAAATTATTTATTAATGGAAATTTTATAAAGTATCATATAAATAATATATATATAAAACCGTTTGAATAATTTGATTTATCTGCTAAAATATTAATATAAATTAAAAAAAGCTCTTAGGAGGTCACATATGAAAAAAAGCTTTAAAATAATTATTTTATCATTGGGAGTATTACTTATTTCAAGTTGTACCACTGCTCCACTAACAGGACGTCCACAACTTAAATTTGTAAGTGATGAACAGGTGGCTGCGGAATTTACTCAATCGTATAACAAGTATATTTCGGATCTTGCAGCCCGTAATCTTCTTGCAAACAATACTCAAGACGGAATACGGCTAAGGGAAATTGGAGGGAAAATATCTACAGCTGTAGAAAACTATATGCATCAGAATGGAATGTCAAAAAAAGTACGTTATCTGAACTGGGAATATAATCTTGTCAAGAGTGAGCAGGTAAATGCCTTCGCCCTCCCGGGAGGAAAGATAGCCTTTAATACTGCCATACTTCCTGTATTAAAAACAGATGCGGGGATAGCCTTTGTAATGGGACATGAGATAGGTCATGTAATAGGAGGTCATCATGCAGAAGGAAAATCACGACAGACGGCAGCAGGGGTAGTAATGCTTGGAAAAGGAATTGCCGATGTACTGACCGGAGGTGCCACATCCGTCATAAATAATGACCTTGTGGAAGTAGGACTTACACTGGGTCTTTTAAAATTTAATAGAACTCAGGAATATGAAGCCGATAAATATGGAATGATATTTATGGCTATGGCAGGATACAATCCTTCTGAGGCAATTAAAGCCCAAGAGAGGATAATGCAACTGGAAACAGGAAAAAGCATAGAACTGCTGTCTACTCACCCTGATAGTGCCAACAGGCTGGAAGCAATGAAAAAGTTTCTCCCTGAGGCTATGAAATATTATAAAAAATAATTGAAGGAATAGGACAGAAACAAATGAAATCAGGAATAAAAGATATAATAAGTATTGCTCCTATGGTGGACAGGACAGACAGACATTTCAGGAATTTTATAAGGATGATAAATAAGGATGTACTACTGTATACAGAAATGGTGACAGCTCAAGCTATAATAAATGGGGATTTGGAGTATATATTGGGATTTGATGAGGTGGAAAATCCCATAGTACTTCAAATAGCTGCCACCAATAGGGAGGATGCCTTTAAAGCTGTAAAAATTGCTGAAGCCTATAACTACGATGAAATAAACTTAAATGTAGGATGTCCTTCAAACAGAATATCTGGAAATATGATGGGAGCATGTCTTATGGCATATCCAGAAACTGTAGCAGAAATTGTAGCGGAAATGAAAAAAGCCACTGAAAAGCCGATTTCAATAAAACATAGGATAGGGATAGACGGTAGTAGAGTACTGCCATCTTCCTTTGAAAGGGTGGTGCTTGACAAGTATGAGGATATGGAAAATTTTATTAATCATACTGAGAAAATAGGTGTGAAAAAGTATATCGTCCATGCAAGGATAGCGGTTTTGGCAGGTTTGGATCCAAAACAGAACAGGGAAATTCCCCCCATTAGATATGAGGATGTATATAAGTTAAAACAGGAAAAGCCTCATCTTCATGTTGAAATAAACGGAGGAATAAAAAAAGTAGAGGAGATAGATATCCATTTGCAGCATGTGGATTCTGTCATGCTTGGGAGAGAGATATATGATAATCCCATGATATTGGATAAATTTGGGAAATATTATGGAAGAGAAGGCACTGTTTCTAGAAAAGAAGTAGTGGAAAAAATGATTTATTATGTGGAAGAAATGGAAAAAAAGAATCTGAGACCGCATTCTTTTCTTGTACATACACATGGATTGTTTCACGGAATAAAAGGAAGTAAATACTGGAAACGGGAAATAAATGATCCAAAGGCTGATTCTAAAACACTTAAAAGAATATTGGAAAATATATAGAAAGCAAAAAATGTAAAAATTAAAAAAAATGTCATAATTTTTACTTTTAGTAGTTTACATTTTATTAAAAGTGTAGTATACTAACTTGCAAGTACAAAAATTTTTTATAAATGATAGGTTTTATTTTAAAAAGAGAAAAAAATAATTTGTGAAGGAGAAAGTATAAGATGAAAGTAGTAGTAATTGGGTGTACTCACGCAGGGACGGCCGCAATTTTAAATTTAAAGAGATTAAATCCTGATATAGATGTTACTGTTTTTGAAAGGAACGACAATATTTCATTTCTTTCATGTGGGATAGCCCTTTATGTGGGAGGGGTTATAAAGGATCCACAGGGATTGTTTTACTGTTCCCCAGAGGAACTTGAAAAGTTAAATGTTGACACAAGGATGAAGCACGATGTAAAAAGTGTTGATATAAAAGGAAAAAAGGTTCGTGCAGTTAATTTAATAACAGGAATAGAATTTGAAGAAAGTTTTGATAAGCTTATTATTACTTCCGGTTCATGGCCAATAATACCTTCTATTCCAGGAATTGATCTTTATAATATCCTATTATCCAAGAATTTTCTTCATTCCAACGAAATTATTTCAAGAGGTAAGGAAGCTAAAAAAATTGTTGTTGTAGGTGCAGGATATATTGGTGTTGAGCTTGTGGAGGCATTTAATGATAATGGAAAGGAAGTCATTCTTGTGGATGCTGAAGATAGAATCCTAAGTAAATATTTTGATAAGGATTTTACAGATTTGGCAGAAGAGACATTTAAGGAAAAGGGAATTGGGATAGCTACTGGAGAAAAGGTAATTAGGTTTGAAGGGGAAAATGGGAAGGTTGCAAAGGTAATTACAGATAAGAATGAATATGAAGCAGATATGGTTATAATGTGTGTTGGATTCCTGCCTAATACAGATATATTTAAGAATCAGCTGGAAATGCTTCCAAATGGAGCAATAAAGGTAGACGAATATATGAGGACGAGTGATTCTGATGTAATGGCTGCGGGTGACTGCTGCTCAGTATACTTTAATCCGCTACAGAGTCCTATGTACATTCCTTTAGCAACAAATGCCGTGAGGATGGGAACTCTTGCCGGACTTAATATTTGTGAGAATAAATTAAAGCATCCTGGAACACAAGGAACATCTGGAATAAAAATATATGAAAATAACATGGCATCTACAGGAATTACAGAGGAAACAGCAAGAAGAATGGGAATAGATGTAGATACTGTATATGCAGTGGACAATTATAGACCTGAATTTATGCCTACATATGAAAAAGTAACCTTAAAGGTGGTATTTAACAAGAATACTAGGGAAATACTTGGAGCACAGCTTACTTCAAGGGTTGATTTGACACAATCTATAAATACATTGTCAGTATGTATACAAAATAAAATGACAGTAGATGAACTGGCATTTATAGACTTTTTCTTCCAACCGCATTATAATAAACCTTGGAATTTTATTAACCTTGCAGGTTTGAACTCATTGAAATAATATTTTCAAAAATTGGGTAAAGTTATAAAGTTTAATTTTTAAATAATGATGGTATGCAAAAAGGGCTTTAGCCCTTTTTTTGCTTGAAAAAGTACTTTAATTTGTGGTATAATCCTAAAATAAAGCTATGAAAAGAAATACAGGATAAGGAGATGGGAAATGAATTTTATTTATATTTCACCACAGTTTCCTAAAACAAACTGGGAATTCTGTGATAGACTGAATAAAAATGGGGTAACAGTATTGGGGATTGCTGATGTTGAGTATGATGAACTGGATCAAAAGTTAAAGGATGCCTTAACGGAATATTATAAAGTTTCTGCACTTGATAATTATGATGAAGTCCTAAAGGCAGTGGGGTATTTTACCTTTAAATATGGTAAGATTGACTGGCTTGAATCAAACAATGAACATTGGCTGGAGCAAGATGCAAAGCTTCGTACAGACTTTAATATAGAAACAGGTCTTAAAAGCAATCGCATCTTAAATATAAAGGAAAAATCAAAAATGAAGTCCTCTTATAAGAAGGCGGGAGTGGAAACGGCAGCACATACTATGGTTTCTACACTGACATCAGCTAAAAACTTTATAAAGAAGGTGGGGTATCCTGTAGTCGTAAAGCCCAACAATGGGGTAGGTGCGAGTAATACCTATAGGATAAAAAATGAAAAGGAACTTATCAAGTTTTATGAAAATAAGCTTGATATTCCTTATGTAATGGAAGAATACGTGTTTGGGGATCTAGTATCCTACGATGCTATAATAGATTCAAAGGGGAAACCCATATTTGAAACAGGGATAACATGGGAACCTACAATAATGGATATTGTAAATGAAGGACTTGATTTATATTATTATGTAAGAAAGGAACTTCCAGAAGAGCTGTTGGATGCTGGAAGGCGTACTGTAGAGGGATTTGGAGTAAAAAGTAGGTTTGTCCATATGGAATTTTTTAAACTTTTAAAGGATAAGAAGGGATTAGGAAAGAAAGATGAGTACATAGGACTGGAAGTCAATATGAGGCCTGCAGGAGGATATACCCCTGATATGTACAATTATGCAAATAATACTGATGTATATCAAATATGGGCCGATATGATAGTGTATGATAAAATAGAAAAAGCTTCCCTGAATGAGGATATGGAAAGAAATTTTTGTATTTATGTAAGCAGAAGGGATACAAAAAATTATGTCCATACTCATGAGGATATACTTGAAAAGTATAAGGGATACATTGTTATGGAAGAAAGAATGCCTGACCTGTATGCAGCTGCTATGGGAAACCATATGTATACCGGAAAATTCAGGGATAAGGAAAAAATGGATGAGTTTATTGAATTTATCCATGCTACAGTCTAAAATAGAATATAAAAATGAAAGAGGTTTATAATGCATACAGAATATAGAAAAGAATATAGCCCTATTCTAGATAGGGAAATGGAATATAAAATATATGGACATGGAGGAAAGCCATGCCTTGTATTCCCCCCTCAGAATGGAAGGTTTTATAATTATGAGGACTTTAAGATGGTGGAGACATTATCAGATTTTATAGAAGAAGGAAGGTTACAGCTTTTCTGTGTGGACAGCATAGATGAAGAAAGCTGGTCAAATAAGGAAGGCAATTCCCGTTATAGATCAGAAATGCAGGAAAAGTGGTTTAAGTATATATCAGAGGAATTTGTGCCTAACATATGGAAACTGACAGGCAGAAATGATATAATTGTAACAGGATGTAGTATGGGGGGAGCTCATTCAGGAATACTGTTTTTCAGAAGACCCGATTTATTTGAAACTTTAATTTCACTTAGTGGAGCCTTCGATGCATCAATGTTTTTTGGAGATTATATGGATGATCTGGTTTATAATAATTCACCGGTACATTTTTTAAGGAATATGCCTTCTGACCATTATTATTTGGATCTGTATAGGAAAAAGAATATTATCATCTGTATAGGACAAGGAGACTGGGAGGAGGAATTACTTCCCAGCAATAGGGAAATGGAGAGGATTTTGAAGGAAAAAGATGTTCCGGCGTGGGTTGACTTTTGGGGATATGATGTTGCCCATGACTGGAACTGGTGGCAGATACAGATAAGATATTTTATGGAAAAGATTTTATAATGTTAATTTTAGAATAAATGGATAAAAAATTTACTGGTTAACATAGTTTACCGCTTATACAGGTTTTCTATATTTTCCAGTAAAATTTTTTATTTAAATATTTTATCAGAAAGGAGAAAAAATGTTAAAAAAACTACTCCCTTATATAGGGGAGTATAAGAAACCGTCAATTTTATCACCTCTACTTATTTCAGTGGAGGTTATACTTGAAATTCTGATTCCCTTTTTAATGGCTTCTATTGTGGATAATGGACTTAATAAGAAGGATTTGAATCATATTTATCTTATGGGAGGAATAACTCTCATAATAGCCATGATTTCCCTTTTACTGGCGATAAATGCTGGAAAATATGCTGCTGAAGCCTCAGCAGGTTTTGCAAAGAATATAAGAAAGGCTTTATTTTACAAGATACAAAAATTTTCTTTTATAAATATAGATAAGTTTTCAACAGCAGGGCTTATAACAAGATTTACTACAGATATAACCAATATACAGACTTCATACCAGATGATTTTACGTATTTTTGTACGTGCACCCTTTATGATGCTGTTTGCATCCCTAATGACAGTATATATAAGTGGAAGACTTTCACTTATATTTATAGGGACTGTTATATTTCTTTCTGTTGTAATGGCAGTTATAATATTTAAAGTGCATCCGATTTTTTCAAAGGCTATGAAAAAATATGAAAGGATGAATTCTGATCTTCAGGAAAATATAAGTGGCATAAGGGTGGTAAAGGCATACGTCAGGGAAAACTATGAAACCGATAAGTTTTGCAAATCTACAGAAGATTTAAAAAATACAATGCTTATGGGGGAAAAGATAATTATATTTGTAGCTCCCATTATGCAGTTTTCCATGTACTTATGTACACTGCTTCTTTCATGGTTTGGGGCAATTATGATAGTGAACAGCAAACTAACAACAGGGGAGCTTATGAGCCTTTTTGCCTATACGGCCAACATACTTATGAGTCTTCTCATGTTTGCAATGGTTTTAGTAACATTGACCCTATCAAGGGCATCAGCAGAACGTGTTATAGAAGTTTTGGAAGAGCATCCAGATATAGAAAATGGTAAAAATCCTGTTTATGAAATGAAAGACGGATCCATTTCCTTTGATAACGTCAGCTTTAGTTACACTAATAATACTCAGCTGTTAAATCTTACTAATATAAATATTAATATAAGATCAGGGGAGACATTGGGAATAATAGGAGGTACAGGAAGTGGAAAATCCTCTTTAGTTCAACTTATTCCAAGGCTTTATGATGTTATAGAAGGTTCTGTTAAGGTAGGAGGAATTGATGTAAAGGAATATGATTTGAAGACATTAAGGGATAATGTAGCTATGGTACTCCAAAAAAATGTATTATTTTCAGGAACGATAAAGGAAAATCTGCTCTGGGGAAATAAGGAAGCAACTGATGAAGAAATTATAAGAGCAGCAAAACTGGCTCAAGCTGATGAATTTATTCAAAGGTTTCCAAATAAATATGATACCCGTATAGAACAGGGGGGAACAAACGTTTCAGGAGGTCAAAGGCAGAGACTGTGTATAGCCAGAGCATTGTTAAAAAAACCTAAAATATTGATTTTAGATGATTCTACAAGTGCAGTAGATACAAAGACGGATAAGCTTATAAGGGATGCCTTTAGGGAAGAAATACCTAATACTACCAAGATTATTATATCCCAGAGGATATCTTCCATAAAGGATTCTGATAAGATTATAGTTATGGATGATGGGAGTATTTCAGGTGTGGGAAGACATGAGGAATTACTTAACACAAATAAGATTTATAGAGAAGTATATGAGTCTCAGAAGGAAGGAGGTGCCGATATAGATGAGTAGTAGAAGGATAAGAAAAATTCCCATTACTGATAAGAAACTAAAGGGAAGCCAGATAAAGGCGCTTGGAAGATTTTTAAAGTATATGTTTTCCTTTTATAAGATAAAATGTATTCTGGTTGTCATTTTTATATTGCTTAGTACCTTAAGCATGATAAGGGGGACAATATACATAAAAGAGCTTATAGACGGATATATTGTTCCAAATATAGGTAATACAAATATAGATAGGGAGCCTCTTGTAAAAATAATATCTTTAATGGCACTTGTTTATTGTGCTGGTATTATTTCCACATATATATATCAAAGAATAATGATTTTTGTTGCACAGGGAACCTTAAAAAACTTTAGGGATAATGTATTCAGGCACATGGAACAGCTTCCCATAAGCTTTTTTGATACAAATTCACATGGAGATATAATGAGTTTGTATTCCAATGATATTGATACTTTAAAAAATATGATGACAGAAAGTCTTTCCCAGATAATTTCATCAGTTGTTACAATAATTAGTGTAGTTATTTCTATGTTTATTCTAAGTCCCATATTGAGTCTATTTGCAATGATAATGATTATTTCCATAATTGCTACAACCAAATATCTTTCGGAAAAAAGTGGAAAAAATTTTAGAAACCAGCAGTCAAACATAGGAATTATAAATGGATATACAGAAGAAATCATAGAAGGACTGAAGGTAGTAAAGGTATTTTCCAATGAGGAGGAAGTAGAAAAAAAATTTGATGAATTAAATGAAAAGCTTTTTGACAGTGCAAAAAAAGCCAATAAATATGCAAATATACTGGGGCCAGCAGTCGGAAATTTGGGAAATATCAACTTTGTACTGACGGCAGCAATAGGATCCTATTTGGCATTGTCCAGCATAAGGGGATTTACACTGGGGGGACTGGCTTCCTTTTTACAGTTTACGAGAACTTTAAATCAGCCTGTATTCCAAATAGCACAACAGCTCAATACTATTATACTGGCTTCGGCAGGAGCAGAAAGGGTTTTTAAGTTATTGGATACTGAAAGGGAGTTTGACGAGGGATATGTTACACTTGTAAATGCCCAAACTGATGAAAATGGGAACGTTTCAGAAACTGAAGAACATACAGGAATATGGGCATGGAAACATCCACATGGTGACGGAAAGACAACTTATATACAGTTGAAAGGGGATGTAGTATTTGAAGATGTAAGTTTTGGATATAATAAGGAAAAGATTATTCTTCACAATATAAATCTCTATGCACAACCCGGTCAGAAGATAGCTTTTGTGGGGGCAACTGGAGCAGGAAAGACAACAATAACAAATCTTATAAACCGTTTTTATGATATACAGAAGGGGAAAATACGATATGACGGAATAAATATAGAAAAAATAAGGAAAAAGGAGCTTAGACATTCTTTAGGGATTGTATTGCAGGATACTCATCTTTTTTCTGGAACAATTGCAGATAATATAAGATATGGTAAATTGGATGCCACAGAGGAAGAGGTTATAGCTGCAGCAAAGTTGGCAAATGCCCACCAGTTTATAGGTCATCTTCCTGAAGGGTACAATACATGGTTATCTGGAAGCGGTTCCAGTCTTTCTCAAGGACAAAGACAGCTTCTTTCGATAGCAAGAGCGGCAATAGCAAATCCACCTGTGCTTATACTTGATGAAGCTACTTCAAGTATTGACACTAGGACAGAAAGAATAGTTCAGGAGGGGATGGACAAACTTATGGAAGGAAGAACTGTATTTGTCATAGCTCATAGACTTTCCACAATAAAAAATTCTGATGTAATTATGGTTTTAGATCAAGGAAAAATAATAGAAAGAGGAAACCATAATGAGCTTCTTTTCCAAAAAGGTACTTATTATCAGCTTTATACAGGCGGATTTGAAGTTGAGGAATAAAACCTTTATAAGTTATAAATAGAAAGGATTTAGTATATAAGTGAGAATAGAAAATAAATTAAAAAAGGGGTTCAAAAGAATGGGGCTCCTAATAGGAATTATGGCCATATTTTCTTTTGTTATTATACAGGCCCTTATAATTTCTGGAGGAAAGAATGAATCAAATGTCCAAGTAGACTATGTGATAATACTGGGAGCAAGACTTTACGGAGAAGCTCCCTCCCGTTCTCTCCTAGAACGAATAAGGACTGCTACATATTACTTAAAGAAAAATAAAAATATAAAGGTGATCGCTACAGGGGGACAAGGGGATAATGAAGATATTTCTGAGGCAGAAGCGATAAAAAGGGAACTTGTAAAAAATGACATAGATATAAAAAGGATTATTGTAGAGGATAAGTCAAGAAGTACTGCAGAAAACTTAAAATATAGTTTAGAAAAAATAAAGGAAGATGGTTTTTTAGGAAAAAAGGCAAGGATTCTTTTAGTAACCAATGGATATCATTTATATCGTTCAAAAAAGATTGCTACTTTACTAGGATATGAAGGGTATGGGCTTCCTGCAAAAACTCCCTTGATTTCATTGCCAAAATCCCATATAAGGGAATTTTTATCAATAATTAAGTTTTATATTGAAAAAGAAAATATAAAAAAAATGTAAAATAATGAAAAAATATGATATAATAAGCTATAATAACAAATTTTAAATAAAAAGGGAGGTAGTAAATGAAGAAATGGCTGCTATTAGGAATATTTGTTACAATATTTCAAGGATTTGCCTGTGATTTCATTAAAGGACCAGATACTTTACTGGAAAGAACTATAAATAAGATAAAGTCTGAAAATAAGACAGGAGATATTATCTGTGATGTGGATAATCTCAAAATGGCATATTATTTGGTAGAAAATGAAGAATACAACTTAAACTTAGGGGTTTTTGTTAATATAGACGAAACTACCACAAATGAACAGTTTAAAAATGGTTTTCTTAAAAAATTTAATGATTATAGAGTATTTTTTCAAACTTTAAATAGAAAAAATTTAGGGGATTTACCTTTACCTGACAGAGATATCTTAAGATTTTATGGGAAAATCAAAGGTACCGATCAAGTTTTTATAATAGGTAAATATGAATACGACAGGAAACTAAATAAATATACTATGTTTGCCAATTCCTCAGGAAAGGAGCTTTTTGATAAGATAGGTCTTTTTACTGGAATAACAATAGAATATAGGCAGCTGGATAGGGAAGCTGTCTTCTAAACCTATAAAAAATATCATAATATAATAAAACCCGCAGTCATTTAGCTCTCGCAATCTGATTTGCGGGGAATTTTTTAAGAGAGGAGTAATAACTGATGTTACTTGGTGGAAACGAAATTACAGGATTGCTGGACAGCTATGCTATAAATATATTGGGAATACCTGGTGTTATTCTTATGGAAAATGCTGCAATATCCTTTTTGAAGCACCTTGATAATAATGCAGACAATTATCTTATCCTATGTGGAAAGGGAAATAATGGCGGAGATGGGTATGTCATAGCCAGACATCTTTTTATGATGGGGAAGCAGGTTTCTATTTTTGCTGCAAGTACTAAAAATATGAGTGAAGATTGTAAGATAAATTATAATATATGCAGAAATATCGGGATTTCCATTTGTGAAGGCGTGGAAAACCTTGAAAAAATGTTGAAAACTTGTGAGATAATAATTGACAGTATTTTTGGAACAGGGTTAAATTCTGATATATATGGGATATATTACGATATAATAGAAAGGGTAAATTCATCATTTAAAAGAGTGTATTCAGTGGATATTCCTTCAGGAATTAATGGAAATAATGGTGAAGTTATGGGAATAGCGATAAAAGCATATAAAACAGTGTCTTTTATGACCTATAAGAAGGGCTTTCTAAATCATGCCAGCAGCGAATATTTTGGAGAAATAGCGGTAGAAAATATTGGAATCAGTTCGGACTGTTTCTTACATTTGGTAAAGGAATATTATGTAACAGAAAGTTTAATAAAGGAAAATATTATCGGACGAAAAATAAATTCTCATAAGGGAGACTATGGAAGAGTAGGAATATTTGCTGGTAGCAGAAAATTTCCAGGAGCAGGGATAATTGCTGCAAATTCCTGTGCAAGAGGAGGAAGCGGACTAGTTACTTTTGTAACATTTGAAGAGACTTTTAAAGATAATAATTTAAGTATTTACCCTGAAGTTATGCCTTTTTATATAAAATCAGGAGATATTGGAGGAAACTTAAAGGAACTGGAAGAACTTGTATTTAAATCAGATGTAATGGCATTGGGACCAGGAATCGGGAAATCTAAAAATGCCCTTAAAATAATAGAAACCATATTTAATATAGAGAAAAATGAAAAAGGTAATAAAATAAGCCTTATTATAGATGCAGACGGAATAAATCTTCTTTCTGAAAACTCCAATTTGTTTTCAAAAATTTCAAAAAGGGCAATACTTACTCCCCATACAATAGAATTTTCTCGTTTATCAGGACTTTCTGTTGGTGAAATATCCAAAGATAGAAGGACTTCCTTTGAAAATTTAAGGAAATTTGCCGAAAAATATGAAATAGTCCTTCTTTTAAAAGGGAAAAATACAGTGGTTACAGATGGAGAAAGTGTATATATAAATAGTACAGGAAATCCTTATATGGCGAACGGAGGAATGGGGGACTGCCTTACTGGAATTATAGCCTCTTTGGCAGGACAGGGATATTCTCTTCTTGAAAGTGGATTTATTGGAGCTTTTTTACATGGATATATTGGAGATTTCCTTGGGATAGAACAATATGCTATAAATGCAACTCATATAATAGAAAATATTCCTAGATATATGAGAAAACTTTTAACTACCTAAATTTTTTATTGCCAATATTTTAAAATAAATATATAATATAAATTATACATACGGAAAGTGAATAGGAATAAAAATGAATACAAGAGTTAAGCTAATTTCAAAGAAATGTGGAAAACTGTCAGAAGTTATAAAGTTTAAAAAACTTGATTGTAATTTTTCAGTAAATAGGGAAGAATTGAAAAAAAGTAAAAATGTTGTTATTTTAGGAAACTTTGATGGTGTTCATAAAGGACATGCCAGAATTTTTTCTGATGCCGTTGAAAAAGCTAAAAAAATGGGATATAAAACAGTGGTCTACACCTTTAGGGAATATCCCTTTAAGCTGGAAAACCGCATAACAACTCCTTCAGAAAAGGTAGAATTAATTGATCGTCATGGGATTGACTATATATACATGGAAGAATTTGAGGATGTGAGGGAACAGACTCCAGATGAGTTTGTGGAAAAGGTACTGATGGAGACATTAAATGCGGCTGAAATATATTGTGGGTTTAATTTTACCTTTGGAAAGGGAAAATCTGGAAATATACGAATACTGGATAATATAATTGATGAAAAATATAAGGACAGGATTAATTTGAATATCGTAAATCCTATACTTGATGAAGATAATATTATTATAAGCAGTACAAGGATTAGAAGATATATTGAAAAAACTGATTTTCATCAAATAAAGAAACTTTTAGGGCATAATCCCATTATTATGGGGGAAGTTATTCATGGTAAAAAATTAGGGAGAACCTTTGGGTTTCCCACAGCAAACCTAACCTTTAAAAATAAAGTATATCCTCATTTCGGAGTCTATGGAGTCTACGTCCAGATTGAGGGGTTTGATGAGATTTTTCATGGAGTAATGAATATTGGAAAAAATCCTACTATTGAAGAAAATGGCCTAAGTGTAGAAACGTATATACTAAATTTTGATGAATACATCTATGGGAAAATAATAATGATTGAGATTTTGGAAAAAATAAGTGATGAAATTAAGCTGAATTCTATTGAAGAGCTTATAGAAAAAATAGACAAAGACACCGAAATCTGGAAGAAAAGGATAAAAGAAAAGTATTATGATACAGGTAAAAATAGATAATTTTGAAGGTCCTATGGATTTACTTATCCATTTAATTGAAAAAAAGAAGATGAAGATAAGCGAAATAAACATTACCCAGATTATAGATGATTATTTGGATTATATAAATGAAAATAGGAACGAGAACTTGAAAATTAAAGTGGAATTTTTAATTATGGCTACAGATTTAGTGGAGATAAAAGCTTATTCTATTTTAAATAGGGAAAAAAAGACGGAACGAATAGAAGATTTGGAAAAAAGAATTATTGAATACAAACTGTTTAAGGAGATTTCAGAGCTGTTTTCAGAAAGAGAGAGGGAGTTTAACATCCCCTATAGGAAAGCAGGAGATTATAGCATAAAAAATGCGACCATAGAGTACGATATTTCTCCCTTAACCTTGGAAGGACTTCTAAATTCTTTTAAGGACATTATAAAAAGGGAGGAAGTTTATAAGGAAAAATATGTGCTGAATTTGGAAGAGGAATATTCTACAGAAGAGGCATTTGAGGAAATTAGAAATTCAATAAGCAAAATGGAAAAGATAGAGTTTAGTAGCCTTTTAAAGCATAAATTTACAAAGTCAAGGATAGTTACCCTATTTCTTTGTATTCTCGAAATGTTTAAAAATGGAGATATTGATATTATTGATGAGGAAAATAATTTTTTTATTTTAAAATCTAATAATAAAATTCAGAAAGGATTTAAAAATAATGTTTAAATCAAGTTTTATTGTTATGGCAATTAATATGATTAGTAGACTACTCGGTCTAATTCGTGAAATGATAATTGCAAATATGTTTGGAGCAACAGGAATGACAGATGCCTATGTCAGTGCAACCAAAATACCCAATTTTTTCACAACACTGTTTGGGGAAGGATCATTGGGAACTGTATTTATACCTATATATAATAGAGGAATGGAAGATGAGGGAAAAAAAAGGATTGATGAGTTTGTATTTTCAGTACTGAATCTGATAATAGCCTTTACTTCTACAATGTCTATTATCATGATTGTATTTTCACGGCAAATTTTACGAATAACAACTGGATTTTCAGATCCACAGAGATTTGATACTGCCAGCAACTTATTGAAGATAGTGGGATTCTATTTTCTCTTTATAGCCTTGTCTGGGGTTGTATCATCTCTTTTGAATAATTATAAAAAGTTTGCCTTGGCAGCTTCCATGGGGATAGTGTTTAACCTTACTATTATTATAGGTACAATAATACTTGGAAAGAAGATGGGAATATATGGGCTAGGAATATCCTATCTATTATCTGGGGTTTTTCAACTTTTTATAATGTTACCTGAATTTTTTAAAATAATGAAAACATATAAGTTTATATTTAATATACGTGATAAATATGTACAGGAAATGTTTAGACTTATGATTCCAACTTTAATAGGAATTTTTGGTTATCAGATTAATGAAATAATTGATAACAGGTTTGCGACAATGTTATCTGCCGGGGTTCCCAGTGCATTAAACTATGCAAGTAGACTATATTTACTTCCTATAGGTGTCTTTGCTATTTCATTATCGGTCGTAATATTTCCGACACTTTCAAAAGCTATTGTAAAAAATGAACGGAAAAAGGTAAAAAGAGTAATAGAACAGGGACTTGAAATGCTTTCCTATCTGATTATTCCCTCCTCTGTAGTATTATATGGTTATGCCTATGAAATAGTTACATTGATATATAAAAGAGGGCATTTTAGCGACAGCGGGGTTAAAATAACTGCAGAAGCGTTAAAGTTTTATGCTCTTGGGCTGCTCTTCTTTTCGACTATACATCTTCTGACGAGAAGTCATTATGTCCATAAGGACAGGGTACTTCCGGTAATTTCCTCTTTTATAGGGATATTTACAAATATTATACTGGATTACCTTTTATATAGGAAATATGAACATATTGGACTTACTATAGCTACATCTTTTGCGGCATTTATAAATTTTAGCATTCTATATGTGTCATTAAATAGGCGTCATATCAAGCTAAATAATATGAGATATATTTTTTCCATAATAAGTGCCTCAATTTTTTCTGCTATAGCCTATTACAGCTCGAAGTATGTAAATATAGTAGTTTTGGGGAAATATAAAATAACGATAAATATTATCGTTTTTTCTATAATATATCTTGTCCTGTGGGGAACATTTACATTGATAAAAAGAAAAATAATTACAGCCTTGAGAAATGAGTAAGAATTAAATAATAAAACAATGAGAGACTTACACTTCTGATTATAATAAATAGAATAATTGGAGTGTAAGTTTTTTTGTGTAAGACGATAGAAGGGGAATAGTATAATATTATAAAATCATTTTGTAAG
This sequence comes from Leptotrichia sp., assembly GCA_041815005.1. Lineage (GTDB taxonomy): Bacteria > Fusobacteriota > Fusobacteriia > Fusobacteriales > Leptotrichiaceae > Leptotrichia_A. Next base: position 17,874 of record JBGXYD010000011.1, read on the forward strand.
TACACACTAAAATCAAATTCAGTTTATATACAAACAAATCAGATATTATTCACAAACCGAAAATAAGTTTATTAGAAACTAAATAAAGGTTTACTTGTCAACTTTTTACACTTGATATAAAAATTTAAATTTAGTTTACTATATAAACCTTATAATAGGTTATCGTATACTTTTAATGAATTTAGTAAAAGTTCATAATAAGAAATAAAAAATAGGTGGAAAACACCACCTATCTTATTATTAATCTGAAATCATTTAGAGTTCTTACTATTTATAGTACTCAAAATCAAGTATATCCTTTTTTATATCTCTAGACAATAACCTTATGGATTTATCAGAAGTTGTTTGAATCAGAAGAAATATTCTTGCAAGTATTTTTCCTGTATAGACCTTTCCGATTTGTGTTATTTCACCTAAAGTATATCTTTTTAGGAATGAAGTAACACTTTCATTGTTATCCAATGCAGAATTTATTGACACATTAGTAAATCTTGTATCTGACTTTAACCGATCATAAAGAGATAAATCTTTTTTTATCTTGATTCCTGAAGCCTTTTCCCATAGGGAAGGTCTGGAAAACTGATCAAAGATTTCCGCATAAAGCATATCATTTGGTCCTTCAAATATAGTAAATGGCCTAAAGTCAATAGCTATATTACTTATAGGATGACCAGTTTCAAATCCTTTTGCTCCAAGTAGTTTCTGACCTATCTGGGCAGAAGTATATGTATATTCAGTCGCCAGACTCTTGATCATGTTTGCTTCCATGAGTTTATCTGCAACAGAGATATCTGGGCTTATATTATTACATGTGTAGTCATACATAATTTGAGATACCCCATAAACATCTTGGATTTGCTGAGATTCTTTTTCTACAAATGGAATTTCACTTCTAATGTATTTTTTTATATTCTTTAGTATATATTCCATAATCCCATGAGTCATTCCCACAAGCTGAAGTCTGCTTCTTATAAAGATATTCTGAAATTCCCTTAATGAAGCTGCATTTGAATTAGAAAGTCTTATAACATATTTTGAGGGAATATTGGCATCCACATGATTTACTGCATATCTGACAGCTTTTAGCCCTTCAGAATTTAAAATATCATATGTAATATATTTTTTAGGTACAAGTATAAGGCTTATTGTTTTGGAAAGTTTACCATTTTTCTTTTCTTTTGCTGCAAGAAGAAGGAAATCACTTTGGGAATTACCTTGCCAGTACTTATCAGCTTTAACGTAAATCGTATCCTCATCAATGTACTCATAGTAGGATTTCATTTCCTTAGCTACAGCAGATCCAGAAGTATCAGGTTCAGTTATGGCAAGACCACCTCCTTCACCATTAAAAATAAGTTCAAGACCTTCTATTACTTGCTCCTTATTACCAAATTCCGTAAGAGGTTGAAGTACTAAAGCTCCTTCAATTCCAGTTCTAAGAGTTACAGGTACCCCATAATTCCCAGCAATACGGAGAACCTCCTGTATTTCATATTGATTATTCTTTCTTCCACCTAATTTTTCTGATAAAAAAGGAAGGAGAAGACCACATTTTTTTATATTTAACCATGAACTCTCTGGTAAATATCTCATTAAATTTATTTTTTCACCATTTTCTTCAGAAAAGACATCATCAAAAGATTTTTTTATATTGGATAAAAATTCAGATGTCGTTGACATTAAAAGGGATTTATCAAATAAGTTATTCATTAATACCTCCTACAATATTCATATAACATTTGTTATTATATCATAAATAACAATTTATCACAAATAGAAAATAGTGAAGTAAGAAATATATTTATAATGACAATTAACTGGTATAAAAAATAAATTTATTTTTCTTATGAAAAAAAAACAGATGGACAATTAGGTCCATCTGTTAAAAGGAGTTTATGAAGAAAAAAGTATATTGCTTTTGGTCAAGATAATTATATAATTCCTCAATTAGTTTCCACTTTGGGGTATATTTGTTTTATATTTGGAAAACAATAGTTTTTTCTAGAGAATTTTTAAATTTAAATTTTTACAATTGAAAGTTAAT
>JBGXYD010000012.1:0-37027 GCA_041815005.1 Leptotrichia sp.
AATAATAATAAAATTTTTTAAAATTAAATTTTTAATAAAATTAAAGATTAGGAGATAATAGATTTTAATAAATTAAATGGAATTAAAATACCGAATCTAAATAATGGTAAAAATTCGGTATTAGCTAAAATGTATATGGACAAGAATATAAAAATAATGATTTTTACCCTACCAGCAGGCATCACACATCAAGCAGTGAGATAAATTATGTCTTAAAGGGGAAGGCAAGGGCTACATGTGATGACAAGAAAGAATATCTGACAGAAAACATGTCCCAGTACTGTCAGGCAGGCTCAAGCCATAGTATAGAGAATGTCGGTGATGAAGAACTGGTTATGTTTACGGTTGTTATAGAAAAGGATATGGGAAAAATTTATAAATTAATTTTTTATAACAATTAAATTACTTTAGGGAAATTGTTTATGAATTACAAAAAGTTGAACATAAGTATTTTATTCTAAAAATCTGAATATCGGGGTAAATTTTTAAACAAAATATTGTAATCTTAGTAACAAAAGTTACAAATAGTTTTTAAAGAAATAAAAAAGTATGCTTGGTTGTTTAATTTAAATCTTTTTATCAGCATATTAATGTTTACTTTTTTATTTATAGGGAAATTAAATTCATATTTTTTAAAGCATTTACTGACATATTTGATAATTTTAAAAGTTCTTAATAACAAAAAATTCAGTATAAAAAAAGAGAAAACTGTGATATAATTATAAAATAAGTTTGTTTTATAACAAACTTATTTTTAGGTATAGCTATTTAGAAACTTTTTAATACATAGCCAGGAGTTGAAAGGAGAAATTTAGAATTGAAAAATAATCTTGAGATAAAAAACATAGGAAAAACATTTGATAAGGAAGAAATATTGAAAAATATAAACTTGGAAATAAGAAAGGGGGAATTTTTTTCCCTACTGGGTCCTTCAGGATGTGGAAAAACTACTCTTTTACGAATGATAGCAGGATTTATAAGACCAGATAAGGGATCCATATCTATAAACGGGGAAGTTATAGACCACCTAAACCCTAATCAAAGAAATGTAAATACAGTTTTTCAGAATTATGCATTATTTCCCAATATGACTGTTTTTGAAAATATAGCTTTTCCATTGAAAATAAAGAAGGTGGATAAGAAGGAAATAGAAAAGGAGGTTTTAAAATATCTGGAGCTTGTGGGGCTTCAGGCACAAAAGAATAAGAAGCCTTCCAGTCTTTCAGGCGGTCAGAAACAAAGGGTTGCCATAGCGAGAGCACTTATAAGCAAGCCTGATGTACTTCTTCTAGATGAACCCCTTTCGGCTCTTGATGCTAAACTAAGGCAGAAGCTGCTTATAGAGCTTGATACAATTCATGATGAAGTAGGGATAACCTTTGTATTTGTAACACATGATCAGGAGGAAGCCCTTAGTGTTTCAGATAGGATAGCAGTTATGAATAAGGGGGAAGTGCTTCAGGTGGGAACTCCAAACGAAATCTATGAAATGCCTGCAAATGAGTTTGTAGCCGATTTTATAGGGGAAACTAACTTTATAGAAGGAAAAGTTACTGAAGTTTTTGATAAATATGGATATGCCCAAAGCAATGAGCTTGGAAGATTTAAGATAGAGCTTGACAAGCCTGTTAAGGTGGGGGATATTGTGAAACTTACATTAAGACCTGAAAAGATAAAGGTGGATATTAAACCAAATTTTTTAAATAATGACGACTATAAGGTAATAAAAGGTATAGTAGATGAAGTAATCTATACAGGATTTCAAAGTAAGCTTTTTATAAAAATGGAAGGTTCGGAGAGGATATTTTATGTATATGATCAGCATAGAAAGTTTCTTACAGAAGAAGAGCTTTTTGAGTGGAAGGAAAAAGTTTATTTTTATTGGCATTACGAAGATGCCTATTTGGTGGAGGTGAACTAATTGAAGGAAAAAGTGTCAAGAAGTAATAAAAAAATAGAAAAAGCAGAAAAATTGAAATGGCTTTATTATTCACCGATAGTTTTTTGGATGACCTTATTTTTTGGAATACCTACTGTTATAATAATAGTGTTCAGCTTCCTTAAAAAGGGGGCATACGGAGGAATTGCCATACCAGTAAAATATACACCGGAGTCCTATAAGCTGATTTTTGTTTCTGGAGATATATTAAAGATAGCATTAAAGACGATAAATATATCTTTGTGGATAACATTAATAACATTGATTCTAGCATTACCTACAGCATATTATATTTCCCGTTCAAAATTTAAGAATCTTTGGCTACTTCTTATAGTAATCCCCTTTTGGACTAACTTTCTAGTAAGAGTATTCTCCTTTATTGCCATTTTGGGGAATAATGGATTGATAAATCAGTTTTTAATGAAAGTACTGGGATTTCAAGAACCTCTTGCATTATTATATAACAGAAATGCAGTAATAATAATCAGTGTGTATGTTTTTTTACCTTATGCCATTTTACCCCTATATTCAGCAGTGGAAAAATTTGATTTTTCTTTACTTGATGCAGCCAGTGATTTAGGGGCAAATAAGTTTCAAGCACTAATAGGAGTGTTTCTGCCGGGAATAAAATCAGGGATAGTTACAGCTACTATATTTACACTTGTTCCAGCCATAGGTTCCTATGCAGTTCCTGATCTGGTGGGGGGGACAGACGGTATTATGCTGGGAAATGTAATAGCCAACAGGATGTTTCAGTTAAGGGACTGGCCTACAGCTTCTGCAATATCCACGGTTTTTATATTCATAACAACTTTAGGAGTGTGGATGTCCATGAAAATGGGAAGGAAGGAGGAATAAATGAATGATAAAAGAAGAATTTCCCTGTTGTTTTTTGTACTTGTAATGATATTTTTCTATCTTCCGATAGTAATGCTTGTGGTGCTTTCCTTTAATAATTCCAAGAACTTCATATGGAATGGATTTTCTTTAAAATGGTATATCGAGCTGTTTACAAGTTCAGGAGATTTGTGGGAAGCTTTTGGAAGAAGTATTCTAATAGGGGTGCTTTCATCTGCTTTTTCAGTATTTGTAGCTACGTTTGGGGCAATAGCTGTAAAATGGTATAATTCTAGAATGAAAAATTATGTAAAGTTTTTAAACTATATACCTCTTATACTTCCGGATTTGATTATAGGGGTTGCCCTACTTATATTTTTTAATATGCAGATAGGATTCTACAAGGGGATAGAGCTGGGAATGATAACAGTTTTTATAGCCCATACTACCTTTAACATTCCTTTTTCTCTATTTATAATAATGGCCAGGCTAGATGAATTTGATTATTCCATAGTGGAGGCCTCAAGAGATTTGGGTGCAAATGAGATGCAAACTCTTACAAAGGTTATTATTCCCGCTATGATTCCTGGAATAATATCAGCATTCCTCATGGCAATGACCCTTTCAATGGATGATTTTGTAATTACAAGCTTTGTTACAGGGACAAGTTCCAGCACTCTTCCAGTGCAGATATATTCCATGATTAAATTCGGGGTATCCCCTGTAATTAATGCTCTCTCCACAATACTGATACTCGGGACGGTTATACTATCTCTGTCCAGCAGAAAATTACAGAAATATATGCTTAGTTAGGAAATAGGCGTTTATAGAAAAATATACTTTTTTGAAAGAATAAAAAATATCAAAAAATTTTAATGTCGTTAGAAAAAATAAAAATTTATGCAAGCATAAAAATAAAAAGTATGATATAATAAATATATACATTAAATAAGTTTTGTTAATGATAAAATTATTAATAAAATATTTAAAAATATATAATTTAAATGGTAGTAAAGAAAGAAGGTTAAAAAAAGAATGTTAAAGTTTGAAGATTTCGGATTAAGTGAAGAAGTGCTTAATGCATTGGAAAAAAAAGGATTTGAGGAACCAAGTGAAATACAAAAAATTGTTATTCCAGAATTATTAAAAGAGAGGACACACCTTATAGGACAGGCACAGACAGGTACAGGAAAAACGGCTGCCTTTGGTATACCTATATTGGAAACTATAGAAACTGACAAAAGGGTAAAGGCATTGATTCTAACTCCCACAAGGGAACTTGCAAATCAGGTATCAGATGAAATATATTCACTAAAAGGGAAAAAAGATGTAAAGGTATTGGCAGTCTATGGGGGAGCTTCCATAGAAAACCAAATTAAAAAGCTAAAATCAGGAATGGATATAGTGGTAGGGACACCTGGAAGGGTTATGGACCTCATGAGAAAAAAAGTGTTAAAGGTAACAGACCTTGACTATTTTGTCCTTGATGAAGCAGATGAAATGCTAAATATGGGATTTATTGAAGATATAGAGCTTATACTGGAGCAGACAAATGATGAGAAGAAAATGCTTTTCTTTTCTGCGACAATGCCAAAGGAAATAATGAATATTGCCAAAAAGTTTATGGATAACTATAAGCTTCTTAAGGTGGAAAAGAAGGAACTTACTACAAATCTGACGGAGCAGATATACTATGAAGTAAAGCAGGAGGATAAATTTGAGGCTCTATGTAGAGTTCTGGATTATGAACAAAGTTTTTATGGAATAGTATTTTGCCGTACAAAGTCTGAAGTTGATGAAGTAACGAACAAGCTGAAGGCAAGAAACTATGATGCAGAATGTATACATGGGGATATAACACAGGCATTAAGACAGAAGGCACTTGATCTCTTTAAGAAGAGGATACTTACAGTGCTTGTAGCAACAGATGTGGCAGCAAGGGGAATAGATGTAAGTAACTTAAGCCATGTTATAAACTATTCCATACCACAGGAAGCTGAATCCTATGTCCATAGAATAGGAAGAACAGGAAGAGCTGGTCAGAGGGGAGTAGCAATAACCTTTGTTACCCCAAGGGAGGCAAAAAAACTTGCCCAAATAAAAAGGGTTACAAAAACAGATATAAAAAGGGAATCAATACCGAATGTAAATGAAATAATAGAAGCGAAGAAGGAAGCGCTTATTGCCTATATAGATGAAATCATAAAAGAAGAGGATTTTATAAGCTATGAGGGTCTGGCAGAGAAGCTGATGGAGGATAGGGATCCGAAGCACGTAATTTCTTCTATTTTAAGACATTTTTATGAAGATGAATTTCTTCCTGAAAACTACAGTGAAATAGAAGATGTAAGAGTGAAGATAGAGGATAAGACAAGATTGTTTATAGCGCTTGGAAGTAAAGATGGATATAATCCAGGAAGACTTTTAGATCTCCTTAACAAAAAGGCAAAGACACCTGGAAGAAAGGTTAAGGATATAAAAATATTAGATAAATACTCCTTTATTACAGTACCTTTACAGGAGGCTGGGTTCATAATGAAGGCATTAAACTCCAAAAAAGATTCTAAACCTTTAGTTGAAGAGGCTTCAGGAAGTATTTCTGGAGAAAAGAAAAAGGCAAGGGGAAGAAAGTCAGATGGTTCTTCATCCAAAAGTAAAAAGTCAGAAGGGAAGAAGACCTCTTCCAAGTCAAAGGAAAAAAAGACAAAGGAAAACTCTAGAAAGTCAGAAAGAAAGAAGAAAAAATAGAAACAGAGGTATAGTATTGTGCTATAAGACAAACAGTAAGGAGACGGGAATGAAAAAAATAATACTATTACTTGGAATAGTCATAATGATTGCATCATGTGGAACTAGTAATAAATCAAAGACAGAAAATGAAGTAGGAATGGGGAAGGTGTCTGAAATTTCAAAATATCTTGATACATTGAAGTCAGAAAATAGTTTGAAAATAACTATGGGAGGAAATCCCATCACAATAGTTGGGAAAGAACTTAAAGTAGGAGATAAGATAAAGGAAGTTCCTCTTACGATGGATACTAAGCTAAAGGATACAAATATATTTGAGGAAAAGGCAATAAAGGTCTTGTACACCGCTCCCTCTATAGATACAAAAGTATGTTCCATACAGACTAGAATGCTAAATGATGCAGCTGCCAAATATCCTAAAGTGAAGTTCTATTCCATAACAAAGGATACTCCTTTCGCACAGGAAAGGTTTTGTGCTCAAAATAACATAAAGGGACTAAAAGCTGTATCGGATTTTAAATATAACCAGTTTGGACTTCAAAATGGATTTTTTGTAAAAGAGACTGGATTACTTGCTAGAGCTCTGACAATAGTAGATGAAAATAATGTTGTAAAATACATTGAATATGTATCAGAACAAGGTCAGGAGGCAGATGTTGAAAAGGCATTGAAATTTCTTGAAGGAAATATGATAAATAAATAGTTTCAGTTTTAAAAAATATGAAAGAGACTAAAGGATATAGTAAAGTATTTGAAATTTCTTTAGTGCCCGCTAGTTATAGATTGAAGGTCAGAAAAGACCAATATTTATAGTGGCGGGTATTTTCTTATGTGGAAAAAATGATTGACAAAAGGGGGGAAAAATAATATCATTATTAAAATGACTTATAGGTCAAGTTGTTATATAGGAAATTATAAAGATAAGGAAAGGAAGAAAAATGTATAAACTGGTACTACTTGATATAGATGACACAATATTTGACTATAAAAAGGCTGAAGATAATGCATTGAGAAAGACATTTGAAGATTTTGGCTATTTTTGTGGGGGTATGATTGAAGAAAAGTATATTTTGTTAAAAAAGGAATATGGGTTAATAAATAAAAGGCTATGGGAAGAGTTGGAAAAGGGAGAAGTATCAAAAGAAGAGCTTAGGGTTAAAAGGTTTTCCGAGCTGTTTGAAAAATTTTCCCTAGAATATAATGCTGAAAAGTTTAGTTTAAGGTATATTAAAAGGCTTAGCGAGGCTAACTATCTTTTTGAAGGAGCAGAAGAGCTTTGCAGGTATCTTCACAGTAAATATAAGGTGATAATCGTAACAAATGGTATAAAGGAGGTTCAATACCCTAGAATACTTAATTCAAATATTGCAAAATATATTGATAATATATTGGTGTCGGATGATGTGGGTGTGAGTAAACCTAATCCTGGAATATTTGAATACGCCTTAAATCTTGTGGGTCATAGTGTAAAATCAGATGTAATAATATTGGGGGATTCCCTTACGGCAGATATACAGGGGGGACTGGATTTTGGAATAGATACATGCTGGGTTAATTTAAAGGGATTACCAGGAAGAGAAGATATAAAGCCAAAGTATACAGTAAGGGACTACGAAGAATTATATGGTATACTGTAAAGCATAGATAAATAGGTCTATATTGTGAATGAATTTAATTTAAAGGGTGTGTAATTATGTTGAATAAATTTAAAATTATATTAAATTTAAGAAAAGGGATATACTTATTTTTTCTATTTATACTTTTTTCAAAAATTTCTTTTTCAGAAGAAAAAAATTCAAAAATTGTAAGAACTGACAGGGAAACACTTCAAAAAATTGAAGAAATGAATGAAAATAAGAATATAGGTTTGGTATTAAGTGGTGGAACAGCCAAAGGGCTTGCACATATAGGAGTATTAAAGGTACTGGAAGAAGAAAAGGTTCCTATAGAATATGTAACAGGGACAAGCATGGGAAGTATAATAGGAGGTTTATACAGTATAGGGTATACTCCGGAGGAAATTGAGAAGATAGCTGTTGAAATGGATTGGATGTCTCTTTTTAATGACAGCATCGAAAGGAAGGAAAAGGGGATAACGAGAAATCTTATTGAAGACAGAAATACTTTTGTAATGCCAATGGATAATTTTATGCCAAAAATTCCTTCAGGAGCAGTAGGTGGAAAAAGTGCCAGCGAAAGGTTAAACGACCTTTTTTACGGAGTAGCGGATATTGACGATTTTAAAAAATTTCCAAAAAAATTTGCTCTTGTTGCTTCTGATCTTAATACAGGGGAAGGAGTGATGATAGACAGAGGTTCTTTGGCAATAGCAATAAGAGCGAGTCTTTCTCTTCCATCAGTATTTAATCCTGTTGAAGTAGGAAACCGTCTATACGTCGACGGGGGGGTTATAAGAAATTTGCCAGTTCAAGACGTTAAGGTACTGGGGGCAGATTATACCATAGGGATAAATGTAGGAGAAGGTTTTACCAAAAGGGACATAGATAAACTGAATATAGTAGGTGTCGTATCAGATTCTATGACCATTGCAGGGCGACAGGAGGTTGAAAGACAGATTAGAATGCTTGATTTATATATGGCTCCGGATCTTTCTAAAATCGAATCCTATGACTTCCAGAAGATAGAAGATATAATAGCACTGGGGGAAAAGGTGGTAAGAGATAATATTGAGGAAGTGAGGAAACTAAGTAATCCTTCAAAATTTGAGGAACTTGAAAGGAAACGTAAGGACTTTAGGAAAAACTGGAAAGAGGAGTATCATATAAAGTCCATTGAAGTGAGGGGTAATAGGACATATAGTAATGATTATTTTAAAAAGTATTTTCCGGCAGGATTGGGGAAAATGGATAAGAAGGCTATGCAGAATATAGTGGATGAGCTTTATAAAAATGGGGATTTTGCAACTGTTTACTTTGAAATTGAAAAGGGAGATAAGCTAGTTATAAATGTGCAGGAAAAGGCAGGAAGCTACCTGACAGCTTCTACAAATATAAATAACGAGAATTTAGCATCAGTTAATGTAGGATTGCAGGGTAATAACAATATAGATAAAATAGATATCAGATATATCCTAAAGGGGAGAATATCAGAAGAATATGGGCTAAACGGTGTGGGGATATTATCCTTCGGTTCTGATAACAGGCTTCTTATGGTCGGTAAATTTGATTTGAAAAAGGATATTATAAAAAATCAGGAGAAGACAGGGTACGTGTATGATTATGAAAATAGGAAGGCAAAATTCAGTGCAGGGGTAGGGTTTGTTCTTAATAGAGATACATTATTTCTTCTAAGCGGGGGATATCAGATATCAGATACGAAAAAAAATATGGAAGAAAAACTGAATGTAAAAAGGAAATTTCCTTATATGGAGGCATCATTAGTCTATGACAACAGGGATTACATAAACTTCTCAACAAAGGGAAGCTACCTGAAGGGATCCTTCACAAAGGCAAATTCCAAGGAGGCTGACTTTGACTCAGTATATGTAAAGGCTGAAACAAATATTCCTGTTACATCTAGGATAACCCTTATTCCCACAGTAACTTATGCTTCATCAAAAGGAGAGACAATTCCAGAAACATATAAGGTATTTCTAGGGGGATTTAAGGAAAATGACCTTTCTTTGGAATTTCCTGGACTACCTGAAGATAAGGTAAAGGGGAACCATATATTTGTAGGTAAGGTTAAACTACAGTATCAGATTAATAATTTTCTGTTTGCAGATATAAATGCTTCCTATTCAGATGTTGCCCAAAATAGATTCAGGATTGGAAGTGGGGAAAAGAGGAAGAGTTACGGAATAGGAATTGGAGCAAGGACTCCTTTTGGGCCTGGATACTTTGGAGTAGCAAAGACACCAGGGGAAAGTTTTAGATATTTTATAAACTTTGGATATGAACCTAAATTTTTTGACGAAAACTAGAAATTGATGGGAAAAACCTAGAAGAGGAATATGTTCAAAATAGAAAAGATAAGGTTAGGGTGTGTCTGAAAACTATCAAAATGATGAAATTTTAATAAATTTTCTCAAAATTAAAATTAATAAATATTGATTTTATCGTAATTTATCTAATTTATAAAATCAAAAAAGTATTAAAACTAGCATAGATTTTAAGTTTTTAGACACACTTTAATAAAAAAATTAAATAAGTTAAAAAATTGAATAAAATCCGAGAAAAATAAACCAATACAAAATCATATTGGAGTGGAGGAGTTCAACATGCAGCTGGGAAATGAAATGAAGAAGGCACTTTTTATATATAATTCAAAATCAGGAAATGCAGAAATGATACTTAACAACTTTGATCTTATCATATCAAGGTTTTTGAAACACGGAGTACTTATTAATTTTTACAGTATCAGTAAAAAATATGACAGGCTAGCTTATATCCTTGAAAAGGAAAAATATGATATACTCATCCTTTCGGGTGGAGATGGAACATTGAGCGAAACCTTGAGTGAACTGTATAGAAAAAATATAGAAATTCCTCCTGTAGGGATATTTCCGACAGGGACATCAAATGATTTGGCAAAATCTTTGAAACTGGGAGAGAATATTGAAGAATGGATTTACAATATAATAAAATATGATCCTAAGCCTATTGATTTTGGAGTGATAAACAATCAAAAGGTATTTTTGTCATCATATGCAGCAGGTCTTTTTACAAAAGTATCCTATAGTACCGATAAGGGACTCAAAAAGGTAATAGGAAAGACAGCTTATCATATTGCTGGAATTGCAGAGCTTGCCAATATAAAAAAATTTAAGCTTGAAATGGTGCTGGATACAGGAGAAAGAATTTCAGAAGAAGTAATACTTTATATTATATTAAATGGAAGGAGTGTAGGAGGATTTGAAAGTGTAATCAAGGAGGCAAATGTATCTGACGGTCTTATGAACATAATGATTGTAAAGAATATTGAAAATCCACTGGATATACCTGGAATGGTTTTAGATCTGTTTAACAACAGTTTAAGTGACAACATTCATGTCAAAATATTGACAGCTGGAAGCTGTACGATAGAAGAAATAGATGAAGAAATAGGAGTCAGTATTGATGGAGAAGAAGGGACAAATGAGAGGGTACAGATAAGATTTATACAGAACCAGTTAAAAATTTTTAGAAAATAATAGTTTTAAAAATCCCAAAAATGTGATATAACTATAATAGTAGTATAATTTTGTATGGAAGAATAATGAATGGAGGATGGATTATGAATGGATATTTAAGTTTTGTGTTACATGCTCATTTGCCTTATGTCAGGCACCCGGAATATGAAGAATTTTTAGAAGAGGACTGGTTATATGAAGCTATTACCGAAACATATATACCTCTTTTAGAAATGTTTGAAAATCTTACTAGGGACAATATTCCTTGGAATATAACATTAACAATGTCTGGAACATTGGTTAATATGTTAAATGATGAGTTATTGAGGAACAGGTACGTAAGACATTTGGATAAATTGATAAAATTCTGTGAATTAGAAATTGAACGACTTAAAGAATATCCTGATATGCTGAAAGTGGCAAATCATAATCTATGGTTCCATAAGAGGGCTAAAGAAGTATACGAAGACAAATATGACAAAGATTTAGTGGGAGCCTTTAGAAAATATCAGGAACAGGGGAATCTAGAAATAATTCCTGTCACTGCAACACATGGTTTTCTTCCTGTGATGAAGGACTATCCTGAAGCTGTTAATGCACAGGTGTACATGGCTAAAAAAGACTATATAAAAAATTTCAATAGAGAACCTAAAGGAATGTGGCTTGCAGAATGTGCCTATTATCCTGGACAAGATAAATTTTTAGATAAACATGGAATAAGGTATTTCCTAGTGGATGCACATGGGATAATGCATAGTGATCCAAGACCTGTTTATGGAATATATTCTCCAGTATATACTAAAAATGGAGTGGCAGCCTTTGCAAGGGATTTGGAATCTTCGGAGCAAGTATGGAGTTCGGAAATAGGTTATCCTGGAGACGGTGTATATAGGGAATTTCATAAGGATGCAGGTTATGAACTTGACTATGAATATGTAAAGCCATATCTTCATAATGATGGGATTAGAAGAAATATGGGAATTAAATATCATGCTATAACAGACAAGAAGGGCAGTTTCAAAAGGGCGTATGATCCAGATGTGGCATATGGAAGAGCAAAGGAACATGCTTATAATTTTGTATATAACAGATCAAAACAGATAGAGTTTCTGGCTTCCAAAATGAAGTATAGGAAACCGATTGTAATTTCACCTTATGATGCGGAACTTTATGGGCATTGGTGGTATGAAGGGCCTATTTTCCTGGAATGGGTATTTAGGGCAGTGGCAGAGTCTAATTTTTCTACAATAACACCACATCAATATTTGGAAAAATATCCAACAAACCAGATTGTAGATGTAAGTATGTCAAGCTGGGGGGCAAACGGATATTATGATGTCTGGATTGATGGATCCAATGACTATGTATACAGGCATCTCCATAAGGCAGCTGAAAGAATGATAGAGGCTGCAAATGGTAGGGAACCTGAAAATAAATTGGAATACAGGGCACTTAACCAGATGGCAAGGGAATTAATGTTGGCTCAGACTTCCTGTTGGGAATTTATAATGTTTACGGGAACAATGGTGGGATATGCTCATAAAAAGGTAAGCGACCATATACATAGGCTATTTAAACTCTATGAAGACTTTAAAAATTATAATCTTGATGAAAAATGGGTATCAGAAATAGAATCAAGGGACAATATATTTCCTGAAATTGAATATAGAATGTACAGAACAAGTTGGCTATAGTTGATGTTATAATGTAGAGACAAAGTAAATGTCTGTAAAAAAATGTACTTTTTGAGAGAACAGAAAAAAGAATTTATTTAATAAATGTTATAGATTTTTACAAAATCAAAAATTAAGGAGAGAATTAATGAAGAACGTAAGAAATTTATTTTTACTTTTAGTTATGGCAACAGTTGCTATAATTGGATGTTCAGGAAAAAAAGAAGAAGCAAAGGAAACAAAAACTGGAAGTTTTGAAGGAAAAACATTGAATGTTGTTGCTACTTCGGAAAAATACAAGGTACTTTTCGATAAATTTTCAGAGGAAACTAAGGCAAAAGTAGAGTTTTTATCAATGTCAAGTGGAGAAGTAATAGCAAAAATTAAGGCTGAAGGTGGAAAACCAATGGCGGATGTATGGTTTGGCGGTGGAATAGATGCCTTTATGAAGGCTAAGGAAGAAGGTCTACTGGAAATGTATAAGCCTCAAGGTTTTGATAAAATAAAGGAAGGGTTTAAGGATGAAGAGGGATACTGGATTTCTAAAGGGATAACAGTAGTAGGATTTTTAGTAAACAATGAACTGTTAAAGGAAAAGAAATTGGAAGCCCCTAAAACATGGGAAGAACTGGTAGATCCCAAATATAAGGATGAAATTATTATGGCAAATCCTGCAATTTCAGGGACAAGTTATTCCAATGTAAAGGGAATTTTGGATTTATACGGAGATGAAAAAGGCTGGCAATATCTGGAAAAACTTAATTCCAATGTGAAATTTTATGGAAAAAGAGGAAAAGATCCTCAAGAAAAAACAGTTGCCGGAGAATTTGCAATAGGAATAATACCTATTGATAAATCAGCTTTTGATGTTGCTGAGAAAAACAATTTAACTGCCATTTATCCAGATCAACTGTTCTGGGTGCCTGAAGGGGTTGCTATCTTTAAAAATAGTCCTAATCAAGAATTGGCAAAGGCATTTGAAGATTTTATCCTAAGACCGGATATTCAGCAAATGATAGCTGAATTGGATGGAAAAGATGGAGCACAGATGGTTATTGAGGGAACAAAGGGATTTGAACTGGGACTGCCTAAGGATAAATTTGTTAAGATGGACATAGCTACTTTCGGAAGCAAAAGAACTGATATTTTAGATAGATGGGCAAAACTGACTCAAGGAAAATAGTTTATTCATGAGATTTATTTCTTTGTGGCAGGAGTTTAATTTTTCTAATAATTAATATTTTAGAAAATAAATAATTTAAATAAGGATATCTTTGCTTAGTTTGGATAAATTCAGCTATTGCAGAGATATTTTTACTTTATGGCATATGAAAAATAAAAAAATTAGAAGGATTGGAATGAAAAGATGAAAAAAATCTTGAAGACTGTTGACTTTGGCATAATGTCTATTGTAGTGGCAGGTGTACTTGTATTTATACTCTACCCTTTTCTACAAATATTTATTTATAGTTTTTTTAATGATGGAAAGTTTTCTCTAAAAGGATTTGAATTTTTAAAACATAGTAGCCATCTAATAGGAAATTCACTGTATGTGGGAATATTTGTTACAATGCTAACTGTAGTAGTGTCTGTTTCCATAGGGCTTTTTTGTTATATGTCCAACAGGTTAGTAAGAAGGACAATATCCTTTATATTAATGATTACAATGATTTCTCCTCCCTTTGTATCTGCACTTTCCTATATAAAACTTTTTGGAAGGCGGGGATTTATAACGTATAATATATTTCGGATGTCTGTGGATGCCTATGGTATGGGAGGAGTAATACTTATGCAAAGTATAGGGCTTATTTCCCTCAGCTCTCTTATAATTATTTCTTCTCTAGATAAAATTGATAAATCTCAAGTGGATAGTGGAAGATCTTTAGGGGCAGGAACAAATAATGTAATTAAAGATATTTTACTTCCAGAACTATCTTCAAGTATAAAGGTGGTTGGAATTTTGGCATTTATAAGGAGTATAGCCGATTTTTCAACTCCTCTTATAATAGGAGGAACATTTGAGACACTGGCTTCAAGATCCTACATAGTATTTATATCTGAAGGAGATATACCCCAAGCTGGAGCCATGAATATACTATTATGTGTTCCGGTATTGGTAACATTTATATTTTATATACGAAATACCGGTACAATGATTAAAACAAATAAGGGGAACAGAAGCTCGGAAGTGAATATAAGGCATGGAGGTATACTATTTTACGTGATGACCTTCTTTACAGTGATATTTTTAATATTTTTAATTCTACAATATGTTTCCATTATATTATCTGCCTTTACAGACTATAATAAGGGAAAGATGTATTTTACATTGAATTATGTGAGGGAAATAACTAACTACACAAGTGGAACAGTTTTTAGAAGTATATATTATTCGATGTTTGCAGCTTTTGTAGGAAGTGTTATAGGAATGCTACTTCAGTATTATATATGTGTAAGGAGGATAAGATATTTAAAAATAGTGGATTTTATCGGGACAATGCCTTATATGCTACCAGGTACATTTTTTGGAATAGGGTATATATTGGCATTTAATAAGGGTATCTTAAATCTTACGGGGACATCGATAATAGTAATGCTGAATATGACTTTTCGACAACTTCCCTTTTCAACAAAGGTATTTAACATAAGTATGACAAATATTGACAGAAATGAAATATTAAGTGGCAAGGATTTGGGGGCAAATGAATATCATATTTTTAAGGATATAGTTTTACCAAAGTCCATGGAGGAATTTCTTGTGAGTATGATAAATAATTTCAATGGTACAATGACAACTGTGGGATCCATTATATTTTTAGTCTATCCCAGCCAGAAAGTACTGACATTGGTTATGTTTGATGTTATAAATAGCGGGAAATATGATATAGCTTCAGTTATAGCATTGCTCATAATATTCATCTGTATATGTTTCAGTATGTTATTTTTACTAGTAAATATATTTATAGGGAAGAGGAGGAGTTATGTTTTTAGAAGTTAAAGGACTAGAAAAAAATTATGACGGGAAAAAAATACTGAATAATATAGAATTTGAGCTTGAAAAGGGGGAGATACTCTGCTTACTTGGTCCTTCAGGCTGTGGGAAAACCACGATTTTAAACATAATAGGCGGATTTGTAAAACCCGATCAAGGAAGTATAATTTTAAATAAAAAGGATATAACAAAAATGCTGCCGGAGAAAAGAGAAATATCTACAGTATTTCAATCTTATGGACTTTTTAACCATAGAAATGTTTTTGGAAATGTGGAATATGGGCTTAAATTTAAGAAAATACCCAAAAGAGAAAGAATAAAAAAGGTAAAAGAAGTATTAAAGATAGTGGGATTGGAGGATTATGAAAATAGAAAGATACACGAACTTTCAGGAGGCCAGCAGCAAAGAGTAGCTCTTGCAAGAAGTATTGTTATAAATCCTAGACTTATTCTTTTGGATGAACCCTTTTCCAACCTTGATGAAAACTTGAAGGATGCCATGAGGAAGGAATTGAAAAGGCTTGTGAACTATTTTAATATGACAGCAATCCTTGTAACACATGATCAGGAAGATGCCTTTATAATTGCAGATAAGGTTATTCTAATGAAGGAAGGGGAGATAGTCCAGAAGGATACCCCCGTAAATCTTTATAATAATCCTAACAGCAATTTTTCCCTGAACTTTATAGGTAGATCCAACACGCTTACAAATGGAGATTTTATACGACCTGAAAAAGTGAAAATATATAGTGAAGATAAAACAGAGGAAAAAAAGATTTTAAAGGAAGGATCTTTTTCTTTCAACAAACAAAAAATGAATCAGAAGAGACTAATTAATGGAAAAATAGTGGAAGTAATCTTTAGGGGAACACTTATAGAATATGTTATTGAAATAGATATAGGATTAGAGTTAAGTACCTTTGAGCTAAATAGTGGGAACATAAGGGAAGTGGGGGAGAAAGTTTTAGTGAGACTATAAGAAAGAAAAGTTAAAATATTCCTATATATAAAATGGAAGTTATTAAATTTTAATTATATATTTATATTTATAAATGATAAGATATAAATGTATCAAAAATATCATGACAAAGCTGATTAAAAGAAAAAAATTAAATTTTTAAAGATAAAATAACTGTGGAAAAATATTTAATAAAATAATAACTTTATTAATAATTTAAACTAAAGAAAGGAAATAAAATGATATATTTAGACAATGCAGCCAGTACAAAGCCAAAAAAGGAAGTAATTGATGTGATGGTGGAGACGATGGAGAAAAATTTTCCAAATCCTGATGCTATTCATGAGTTTTCCCATGCTACAGCACAGAAAATAAAAAAATCAAGAAAAATAATAGGAGATTTTCTAGGGGTAGATAAGGAAAGAATATTTTTTACAGCAGGGGGAGGCGATGGAAATAACTCAGTATTACAAGGAATAATAGAAGCAAATTCTAAGACAAGAAGACATCTTATCACAACGAAAATTGAACATCCGACTGTCTTTGAAGTATTTAGATATTATGAAACAAAGGGATTTGAAGTAGACTATATAGATGTGGATAAGGAAGGATATATAGATACGGAACAACTAAAGACCTCTTTAAGGGAAGATACAATCTTGGTTTCCATAGGGACTGTAAATAGTGAAACAGGTGCAATTCAGAATTTGGAAGAAATTTCTAGAATAATAAAAGAAAAAGACAAGGAAATATATTTTCATACAGATTTTGTACAAGGGTTGGGAAGTGTAAAAATAAGATTTGATAAAATTCCAGTGGATGCAATTACGATAAGCAGTCATAAGATTTATGGTCCTAAAGGAGTTGGTGCATTATACATAAATGAGAAAGTAAAGCTAATCAATGTAATAAAAGGTTCAAATGATGAAAATGGAATAATAAGAAGAACGATGCCGACAGAGCTTATATTGGCCTTTACAAAAGCAGTGGAGCTGTTAAGTGAAAGTTACGAACTGAATATGGAATATATGGAAGGTTTGAAGGAATATTTTGTGAACAGAATAAGGGAAAGCATTGACAATGTAAAGTTTAATTCGCTAATTGATATTAAAAAATCTAATCCTAAAATATTGAATGTTTCTTTTTTAGGAGTAAAGGGAGAAGTATTAACCCATTTCCTGGGGATGAATGAAATATATGTTTCTACAGGTTCTGCATGCTCATCTAAAAAGGGAAACAGCAGAATACTGGAAAGTATGAAACTGAAACAGGAAGAAATCGAAGGGGCTATAAGATTCAGTTTTTCTTATGAAAATACCAAGGAAGAAATAGACAAAGTTATGGAAGTACTTAAATCAAGTGTAAATCAAATAAGAAAAATGAAATAGTCATATGTATAATCTTTTTAAAAAGTTGATGAATTTTTAAAGTATAGCTAGATTACCAGATGAAATGATGAAATCCAGAAGCTGAAAACTTTAGAGAAAATTGAAAGATTTTTTCTAAATATGATATAATATGTGAAAACGTATTATAAAATTATAAGAAGATTGGGAAAATATAGGAAAGGAGAAGGAAGATGAAAAAGGAATTACTTAATTCGGTAGGACTGTCCTATGGAGAATTGTCACTGAAGGGTAAAAATAGGGGACAGTTTGAGAAAATGCTGAAAAATAAAATAAGCAAAGTCTTAAAAGGAATAGATTACAATCTGACAGATGATTTATCAAAATTATATATAATCACAGAAAATCAAAATATTGAGAAAGTAACGGAAAAAATGAAGAAGGTCTTTGGAATAGTTGCATTAAATCCTTCAATAAAAGTGGAATGTGAAGATGAAAAAATAAAAGAAAAAATACTCGAAGTAGCAAAAGATGCTTATGAAAAGGGGGCAAGAACCTTTAAGGTCTCGGTAAACAGGAGCAACAAGGCATTTGAAAAAAAATCTATGGACTATGCCAAGGAGTTGGGGGCACACATCCTTATAAACAGCCCCTTTGAACAGGTTAAAATGAAGGATCCTGATTTACTTATAAATGTGGAAATAAGAAGGGAAATATATATTTATACTGAAAGAGTAAAAACCTATGGAGGATTGCCGCTAGGTTCTACAGGAAAGGGGCTGGTGCTTCTTTCCGGTGGAATTGACAGTCCTGTAGCTTCTTTTATGATGGCGAAACGTGGAATGCGAATAAATTTTATAACTTTTCACAGTTTTCCCTTTACAAGTAAGCAGGCATTAGAGAAAATAAAGGAACTTTCTGAAATACTTTCGGTATATATAGGGAAATCAAGACTTTATGCACTAAATATCCTTAAAATTCAGGAAGCTATAAACAGCTCTACAAGAAAGGAGATGGCAACAATTCTTACGAGAAGGGTTATGATGAAGCTTGCAGAAAAGGTAGCAGATGATATGGGTTATCAAGCCTTAATAACTGGAGAAAGTTTAGGACAAGTTGCATCTCAGACACTTGGAGGCTTAACATGTACAAACGCTTCTGTTGAAAGACTTCCTGTATTTAGACCCCTTATAGGGATGGATAAAACAGAAATAATAGAAATAGCAAAAGAAATAGGTACTTATGAAAAGTCGATAGAGCCACATGAGGACTCCTGTGTACTTTTTGCCCCTAAGCATCCTGTTACGAACCCGAAGATAGAAGATGTATTACTGGAAGAGGAAAAGATAGAAAACTATGAAGAATTGATGAATGAAATATTTGAAAAAAGGGAATTCTTTAATATAGATTAAATAAATAAATTTATTATAGAAGTAATTTTTAATAACTGTCAACTATTATGAAATCAAATATTATAACATCTGCTCTGTGATTTACTATACAAAGTATTTTTGGTGTTAAATAATCGGAAAAAATCAGCATTGAATTGAAAAAGCTTATATGAAAAAATTGGGGGAGGAAACAAATTCTTAAAAAGTAAAAAACAAAATTAAAATAGGGGTAAAAGTATGAAACATAGTTTTAAAGGGATAAATATATTTAGTAAAATAAATAAAAAAAATATACAGAAATGGTTTAGGGAGGCAGTCCAGATGGTAAATCTTATTTATCGTAACTATAGTGACGGTGCGACACAAATGCTTGCAACTTCCCTGACATATTACTCCATGTTAGCAATATTTCCTTTTGCTGCCCTGGTATTGGGAATAACAAAGGGATTTGGGCTTGACAGAGTATTGATTCAAAAAATATTTGAATTTGTTCCTCAAAATGAGGGAATGGTTATAACTGTACTGGATGTTGCAAATAAACTTCTCATATCTACTGAAGGAAGTATACTCACAGGGGTTGGAATAGTTATTTTAATAAATTCATCCATAAAGGTACTTATGGTTTTAGAAGATTCCTTCAATAAAATATGGCATGTGAGCAAAAATCGTTCCATCACAAGAAGAATTGTGGACTGTGTAGCAGTTATATTTCTAGGACCAATATTTCTTCTTGTAGTTATAGCTACAAATTCCTTTGTAATGGAAAAAATAAGTCGGTTTTTTCTAGGAAAGGCCTTTGTAATAAACATTTTTGTTCAGATGATAGGACCTATGTTTTATATACTGTTATTTATAGCACTTTTTTATATTATACCAAATACAAACGTGAAGTTAAAGCCGGCTATTATTTCAGGAGCTATAACAGCGTTTCTTTGTTATATCCTAAAGATAGCCTTTGTGTTTCTTCAATCAAGCATTACCAAATATAATGCCATATACGGAAGTCTGGCATTGGTACCTATATTTCTAATATGGGTTCAGTACATATGGATTACGGTTCTTCTAGGAGCCCAGATTTCCTTTTCCATCCAGACATCAGATGAATTTATGTATAATGAAAAAGTTGAAATGCCAATAAAATTAAGAAAAGAAGCAGGAATACTTATCTTAATTTTAATAATAAAAAGATTTAAACAAAATAAACCACCATACACTTATACTAACCTTTCCAAAAGACTTGGAATGGAAGTACTTTTTGTTAAGGATATCTTATCAGAACTCGAGAGAATGGGGTTTATAAATGAAATACTGATGGATCAAAATAAAGAAAGCGGGTATCAGATTGGATATGATCCTGAAATATTCACAATAGGCAAGTTTATAGAAAGGTTTGAAGGGAAAAACCAGGACTATTATGATGATACATTTGACTATTTGATAGAAGAGGATAAAAATAGACTTGATGAAATAAGAAAACATATAATAATGAAAAATGATATCTTTTTAAAGGATATAAGTTAGAAATTATAAAAACTAAAAGTTGAGGAGATTGAAATGAAATATATTGCAGAAATTATGATAATAATACTGCTGCTGTTGGTAGGAGGAATACTTTACCTCCTGCTAAAAATGAAGAAGCAACATTTGGAAGAGATGCTGTTTTTTAAAGAGGAAGTTGGAGAGTTGCTGGAAAAAGGATTTTCAGACAGTTCAGAAAAGAATACGGAGGAAAATGCACGAAAGTTTAATGAAATTGAGAGAACGATAACTTTAAATACAAAAAATAATCTTCTTCAGGGGATAGCAGATTTAAACCGTGAGCTTTCGGGAAATAATGAAAAAATACTTGTAAGGTTTAATGATTTTAGTCAGAAACTTGGAATAGTTTTAAATGAAAATACCCAATCCTTATCAGGAAATATTAATAAGTTTAAAGATGAATTTAAAAAGAGTATAAACGATGACTTTGAAACTTTGAATAAAAAGATAGAAAATCGTCTAGATATGATGAATACCAAAGTGGAAGAAAGATTAAGCAAAGGGTTTCAGGAAACAACAAAAACCTTTAATAATGTTTTGGAAAGATTAGGAAAGATAGATGAGGCACAGAAAAAAATTGAAACCTTGTCCAGTAATGTGGTATCATTACAAGATGTGTTAACTGATAAAAAAAGTAGGGGGATATATGGAGAAGTTCAGCTATATCAGATACTTTCATCAATTTTTGGAGAAAAGAATGACAAAGTTTATCAAAAACAATACAAATTGTCAAACAATATGGTGGTGGATGCAATAATTTTCACCCCCGATCCGATAGGAAATATAGGGATAGATTCTAAATTTCCATTGGAAAATTATCGGAAAATATATGATATGGAGCTATCTAATCAAGAAAGAATGGAAGCTACGAAAAAGTTTTCAGATGACTTGAAAAAGCATATAGATGATATTTCGAGTAAATATATCATACATAGGGAGACAAGCGAACAGGCTATAATGTTTCTGCCAGCAGAAGCTATATTTGCAGAAATAAATGCCTATCATACAAATATCATAGATTATGCCTATAGGAAAAATGTTAGAATAGCATCTCCTACTACCCTTGTTTCAGTGCTTACCACAATACAAATGATACTGACAAATATAGAAAGGGAAAAATATGCGGGGATTATTCAGGAGGAACTGGCAAAACTTAATATTGAGTTTAACAGGTATCAAGAAAGATGGAATGTTCTTGAAAAGGATATTGATAAAATAACGAAGGATGTAAAGGCTATAACTACTACATCGAATAAAATAAGTAAAAAATTTACTGCTATTTCAAATGTAAGTATAACAGATGAAAGGACAGAATTTAAAGAAAAGGATTGAAAGGAAATATATGAATAGAAAAGTTAAAAATGGTATGATTTTCGGGAAATTTTATCCACTTCATATAGGGCATGTAGATTTTATCCAAAGGGCAAGTGGATATGTAGATAATCTTTATGTGGTTGTATGTACTGATGATGAAAGGGATGAAAGGCTGTTTCGCGAGTCCGCCATGAAAAAAATGCCAACCATAAAGGATAGGATTAGATTTGTAACCCAGACCTTTAAACATCAGAAAAATATAAAGGTACTCCATCTTGCAGAAGATGGGATCCCCTCCTATCCCAACGGCTGGAAAGGTTGGAGTGACAGGGTAAAGGAAATGCTGGCTCAAAATAAAGTAAAGATAGATGTTATTTTTACTAATGAACCTCAGGATGTTAAAAACTACAAGGACAATTTCACAGATCTTACAGATTCAGCGGATGTATTTAACGATAACTTAGAAGTAAGGACCATCGATACTCCTAGAAGTAATTTTAATATAAGTGCCACTGAAATAAGGAAAAATCCCTATAAGAACTGGTATTATATTCCAAGATATGTAAGGGAATTTTTTATACTTAAAATTGCTATAGTAGGTGGAGAATCTGTAGGAAAGACAAACCTTACCCACAAACTTGCAAACTATTATAATACAACATATGTGAAAGAGTACAGGAAGGAATATATAGGGGAGGAATTGCAGGGAAATAAAGGGAATATCCAATATGAAGATTATAGTAAAATTGCCTATGGACATAATCAGAAGATAGGAGAAGCAATAAAAAATGCACACAAGCTTACTGTAATTGATACGGAGTTTACACAGCTTCAATCCTATTATATGGAAACAAATAGGGGAAAAGGACATGCTATAATAGAGGATTTTATAAAAAATAGCCATTTTGATATAATTCTTTATGTAGATAAAATAGAAAATAAAAGATATAATAAAAATTCTGAATATAGGGGAAAAAAAAGTGAAGTAAATGATATTTTGGAAAAACTTCTAAAAGGCAACAATACAGACTATATAAGCCTTACATATGAAAATGAAGATGACTTTACTGAAGTTTATTCAAGAAGTATTGATATAATAAATAGGTATGTGGATGGCAATATTTTATTAGATGAAGGGGAAATAAAAAAGTAAATGGATAAAAAATCTCAAAAGTTATTGACAAGTAGGAAAAATTATGGTAATATAATCAAGCTAGTTTATTCTGGTAATACCAATATTTATTGGGAGGGATAGAAAATATGAGAGTACAAGTTATTTTAGAATGCACTGAAACAAAGTTGAGACATTATGTTACAACTAAAAACAAAAAAACTCATCCTGAAAGATTAGAAATGAGAAAATATAATCCAGTGCTAAAAAGACATTCTCTGTATAGAGAAGTTAAATAGCATTATTATTAAATAGGTCAGTAGCTCAATTGGTAGAGCATCGGTCTCCAAAACCGAGGGTTACGGGTTCGATTCCTGTCTGGCCTGCCATTTTATTTTTTATGGAGATGTTTATGAGTAAATTTAATTTAGGAAAAGCTTTTGGAAATTTACGTGAAGAGTATAAAAAAATATATTGGCCGCCAAAAATAGAGGTTTTTCATGTGTCAGTAATAGTACTGCTCATAACAGTATTTGTGGCATTGTATGTACTTCTTTTTGATACGGCTTTTAATTTTATATTAACGACAATAACAAACACTTTAAAAAGAGTTTTGGGAGGCGCGTAAAGTGACAAAAGATTTGGATGTGGATATAGCTGGGAATGAAATTACCTATGAGAAAAAATGGTATATTATTCATACCTATTCTGGCTATGAAAAAAAAGTCGCAGCGGACTTGGAAAAAAGGATAGAGTCGTTGAACTTGACTGACAGGGTTTTTCGTATATTAGTACCGGAGGAAGAGGTGCTGGAGGAAAAAAGAGGGAAAATGGTAAAGGTGCCAAGAAAACTTTTTCCGAGTTACGTAATGGTGGAGATGCTTTCAGTCAGGGAAGAAAACGATTTGGGATTAGGATACCGTGTAGACAGTGATGCATGGTATGTTATAAGGAATACCAATGGTGTAACAGGTTTTGTGGGAATAGGGAGTGATCCAATACCTTTATCTGATGAAGAGGCAGAAGAACTGCTAGTTAAGATAGGTGTTGAATCTCATAAGGAAAGCAACCGTTTTGACATTGACCTTAAAGTAGGAGAAATGGTTGTAGTAAAGGATGAATCCTTTTTCAATCAAGTAGGAGAAATATCATCCATTGATTACGAACACGGACGTATAACAGTTATGCTTGAAGTTTTTGGAAGGCTTACCCCTGTTGAATTGGAACAAGGGCAAGTGGAGAAAACGGATTATTAATTTTAAATTACATTTTAGGAAAAAGTGGGAGATTTTAAAAATTCAATTACCACAGAGGAGGAAAAATGGCTAAAGAAGTAATCGGAAAGATTAAATTACAATTGGATGCAGGGAAAGCAAATCCGGCGCCACCGGTGGGACCTGCATTAGGGCAACACGGAGTTAACATTCCAGAATTTTGTAAGGCATTTAATGCACAGACACAGGATAAGATGGGGTTTGTAATACCAGTGGAAATATCAGTTTATGCAGATAGAAGTTTTACCTTTGTATTAAAGACACCACCTGCTTCAGACTTGTTAAAAAAAGCTGCCAAGACGCAAAAGGGAGCTGGAAATTCAAAAAAAGAAGTAGCAGGGACAATAACTAAGGCTCAGCTACAGGAAATTGCGGAAACTAAAATGCCTGACTTAAATGCAGGAAGTGTTGAAGCAGCTATGAATATCATTGCTGGAACAGCTAGAAGTATGGGAATTAAAATATCTGAATAATGGTTTAAGCAATTATAGAAAATAGGTTAGTTTAAATGAAATTTCGGATGTATATATGATAGATAAAAACATAATAATTATCAGATTAAGTGGAAGGCTGAAATAAAGCCAATGACCACAGAGGAGGAAATAATAAATGGCAAAAAGAGGAAAAAGATATAATGATATCTCTCAAAAAGTAGATAATTTAAAGGTTTATACTCCAGAGGAAGCTTTGGATTTGGTTTTTGAAACGAAAAGTGCTAAGTTTGTGGAAACAGTTGAACTTGCAATAAGATTAGGGGTAGATCCTAGACACGCTGATCAGCAGGTAAGGGGTACTGTTGTTTTACCTCATGGGACAGGTAAAACTGTAAAAATACTTGCAATAACTTCAGGTGATAATATTCAGAAGGCATTAGATGCAGGTGCTGATTACGCGGGAGATGACGAATATATAACAAAAATTCAAGGGGGATGGCTTGATTTTGATTTAGTTATAGCTACTCCTGATATGATGCCTAAGTTAGGGAAATTAGGAAAGATATTGGGAACAAAGGGATTAATGCCTAACCCTAAATCTGGAACTGTTACCACTAATATAGATCAGACAGTTGAAGAATTTAAAAAGGGTAAGGTTGCCTTTAAAGTGGATAAGTTAGGGTCGATACACCTTCCAATAGGAAAGGTTAATTTTGACAAAAATGCAGTTGTGGAAAATTTTAAAGTTGCATTGGATCAAATAATCAAAATGAAACCTGCAGCATCAAAAGGGCAATATTTAAGATCAATAGCTCTTTCTTTAACTATGGGACCTGGAATAAAAGTTGATCCTATACTTGCTGGAGCTTTTGTAGCGAAGTAGGATAACAGAAATTTATCTAAATTTAGTAAGTGGTATAATAAAAAAAATTAAGATTTTTGAATTAAAAAAGCTTGCTTTATTTATAGAATTATTGTATAATAAAGTTGTCTATTTGACAATTAAATAATCTTAAAACAAATAACCAAAGACAGTAGGTGGATTTATCCATAAACCCTACCGAGGTAATAATTGAAAAAATATTTCGGAAAATATAGATATTATGTTTCATTAATATACCTCTGGGCTTATTGTTTTTGTTTCAGAGGTTTTTATTATGAGGAGGTGAACAAAATTGCCGGCACAATCAAAATTAGAAGCAGTTGAAAGTTTAACTGCCAAATTAAAGGATGCCAAAGCGATGGTATTTGTTGATTATAGAGGAATCAGCGTTAACGAAGATACTGAATTGAGAAAAAATGCAAGGGAAGCAGGAGTTGAATATTTTGTAGCTAAAAATAGATTAATGAAGATAGCTTTAAAATCTGTGGGGATAGAAGCTGACTTTGATGATTTATTAGAAGGGACTACATCCTTTGCTGTAGGATATGATGACGGAGTGGCAGCATCAAAACTTATATTTGATTTCGGTAAGAAATTAAAAGATAAGTTAGTAATTAAAGGTGGAATGTTAAGTGGAGACAGAGTGGATGCTTCAATAGTGGAAGCTATGGCCAAACTTCCATCTAGAGATGAAATGCTTGGTCAGATTGCTTATGGTCTATTATCCCCTGTAAGAATGTTAGCAGTTGGATTGTCCAACTTGGCAGATAAAGTCGGATCAGGAGAACCTGTAGTTGTAGCTGAAACTGCAGAAGCTGCTGCGGAAGAACCAGCAGCAGAATAAATTAAAAACTTAAACTAAAATATTATAAAAAAGTAGGAGGAAAAAAATAATGGCATTTAATAAAGAACAATTTATAGAAGATTTAAAAGCTATGTCTGTATTGGAATTAAAAGAAGTAGTAGAGGCAATAGAGGAAACGTTTGGAGTTTCTGCACAGCCTGTAGCAGTTTCAGGTGGAGCAGTAGCGGCAGCCGGAGCTGTTGAAGAAAAATCTGAATTTGATGTAATCCTTGTATCTGCAGGAGCAGCTAAATTGGCTGTAATTAAGGAAGTAAGAGGAATTACAGGGTTAGGATTGAAAGAAGCTAAGGAATTAGTTGAAGCAGGAGGAAAAGCCGTTAAAGAAGGTGTTTCTAAAGATGAAGCTGAAGCTTTAAAAGCCCAATTGGAAGGTGCCGGAGCAACAATAGAATTAAAATAGCAATAGGCAAATTTATAGTGAAGACACTCTTAAATGGAGAGTGTCTTTTTCCACTATAAAATTCAGGTAAAGGTATGAAATCGCTGAATCCTTTTAAATTCAGTGGTTGAGTGAATGTTAGTAGAACTATTTTCTTTCTTGTATTAAATTTTATTTTTAATTTTTTTATTCAAATTTAAATAATGCAGGATAAGTTCTTAATTATTAGGGAGGAATTTTTTAGATGAACAAACTTATTGAAAGACATAATTTTGGAAAAATAGTAGACAGGGGAGAAATGCCGCATTTCTTGGAATTTCAAGTAAACTCTTATGAGGATTTTCTACAGTCAAAAATAGCACCTCAAAAAAGGGAAAATAAAGGTTTTGAAGCAATTTTCAATGAAATTTTTCCGATTGAATCAGGGAACGGATTGTTGAAATTAGAATATTTATGGTATGAAATACATGATAATGATGAGCCTTTAAATGATGAGCTGGAGTGTAAGAAAAGAGGTAAAACCTATTCGGGACAACTTAAGGTAAGATTAAAGCTGACGAATAAAAAAACACAGGAAATTCAGGAGACATTAGTACATTTTGGGGATATACCTTTGATGACTGATAAGGCTACGTTTGTTATAAACGGAGCAGAAAGAGTTGTTGTTTCACAACTGCATAGATCACCGGGAATTACGTTTAACAAAGAATTGAATATTCAAACGGGTAAAGACATGTTTATCGGAAAAATCATTCCTTATAAGGGGACATGGCTGGAATTTGAAACTGATAAAAATGACATCTTAAATGTAAAGATTGATAGAAGAAAGAAGGTTTTGGTAACTGTTTTTCTAAAGGCGGTGGATTTTTTCCTAAACAATTCAGAAATTATGAATGAATTTTTTGATGTAAAGGAAATGGATCTAAAATCTCTTTATAAAAAATATAAGGGGGAAGAGCTGGAGGAAATTCTGAGGACAAAGCTGGAAGGCAGTTTTGTGATGAATGATGTAATAGACGAAGAAACAGGAGAATTTATTGCTGAATCTGAAGAATTTATAGACAATATTATAATTGAAAAACTTATAGATAACAAGGTAGAAAAGCTTACAATATGGGAAGTAAAACCAGAGGATAGAATTTTTGCAAATTCCCTTATTCACGATAATACAAAGTCAAATGATGAAGCTGTCATTGAGGTGTTTAAAAAGTTAAGACCAGGGGATCTAGTGACTGTGGAAAGTGCCCGTTCACTTGTCAAACAGATGTTTTTTAATCCACAGAGATATGACCTTGCAGATGTGGGAAGATACAAGATAAATAAAAGACTGAAACTGGAAGTTCCAGAGGATGTAATAATTCTTACTAAGGAAGATGTATTGCAAACTATAAACTATGTTAAAAATCTTTTTAATGGAGAAGGATATACAGATGACATTGACAACCTTTCAAACAGGAGGGTAAGAGGGGTAGGAGAGCTTCTATCCATACAGATTAAAGGTGGAATGCTTAAAATGTCCAAAATGGTTAAGGAAAAAATGACTATTCAAGATATTACAACACTTACTCCTCAGAGCTTATTAAATACAAAGCCTTTAAATGCACTTATTCTTGAGTTTTTTGGAAGCGGACAGTTATCACAGTTTATGGATCAGTCTAATCCATTGGCGGAATTAACACATAAAAGAAGGATATCAGCACTTGGACCGGGAGGACTTTCAAGGGAAAGGGCAGGATTTGAGGTTCGTGATGTACATAATTCCCATTATGGAAGAATATGTCCTATAGAAACCCCTGAAGGACCTAATATCGGACTTATTGGTTCTCTTTCAACATATGGAAAGGTGAATAAATACGGGTTTATAGAAACTCCTTTTGTAAAGATAAAAAATGGTAAGGCGAATTTTGATGATATTGAATATCTTGGTGCTGATGAAGAGGAAGGGCTATTCATAGCTCAGGCGGATACCCCTATAGATGAAAACGGAAACTTCCTTACAGATGAAGTGGTATGCCGTTATGGGGAAGAAATTGTTTACATCGATAAATCAAAGGTTGATTTACTTGATGTATCTCCTAAGCAGCTTGTATCAGTTTCAGCAGGACTTATTCCATTTCTTGAGCATGATGATGCCAACAGGGCACTTATGGGATCAAATATGCAACGTCAGGCAGTGCCTTTATTGAAGACACAGGCGCCTTATGTGGGTACAGGGCTTGAAAGAAAAGTTGCTGTGGACTCAGGGGCGGTAGTAACATCTAAAGCTAAAGGAACGGTAACTTACGTGGATGCCAACAGGATAGTAGTAACAGATGATAAGGGTGAGGAGCATAATCATAGACTTCTTAATTTTGAGAAATCTAACCAGTCTATGTGCCTTCATCAGAAACCTATAATTGATTTAGGAGATAAGGTTAAAAAAGGAAGTATCATAGCGGACGGACCTTCTACAGCAGGAGGGGATTTGGCACTTGGAAAGAATATTTTGCTGGCATTTATGCCTTGGGAAGGATATAACTTTGAGGATGCCATTCTAATTTCTGAAAGGCTGAGAAAGGATGATGTCTTTACTTCAATCCATATTGAAGAATTTGATACAGAAGCAAGGACAACAAAACTAGGGGACGAAGAGATAACTAGGGAAATTCCTAACGTATCAGATGATGCCCTGAAAAATCTGGATGAAAATGGAATCATACGAGTGGGGGCACATGTAACTCCGGATGATATATTAGTTGGTAAGGTAACTCCCAAAGGGGAAAGTGAACCACCGGCAGAAGAAAAATTGCTAAGGGCAATTTTTGGAGAAAAAGCAAAGGATGTAAGGGATACATCCTTGAGGCTACCTCACGGTGTTAAAGGAACAGTGGTAGATGTTTTAGTATTGTCCAAGGAAAATGGAGATGATTTGAAGGCAGGGGTAAATAAATTAGTGAGAATATACATTGCAGAAAAAAGAAAGATAATGGTAGGAGATAAAATGTCAGGAAGGCATGGAAATAAAGGTGTAGTATCTAGGGTACTTCCTATAGAGGACATGCCACACCTTGAAAATGGAACTCCAATTGATGTATGTATAAATCCACTTGGGGTACCTTCACGTATGAATATCGGACAAGTTCTTGAGGTACATTTGGGTCTTGCCATAGGGGATACAGAGGAATACATTGCAACTCCTGTATTTGATGGAGCTAAGGAAGAAGATGTCAAGGATTATCTTGAAAAGGCAAACTATAGCAGGACAGGAAAAGTAAAACTGATTGATGGAAGAACAGGGGAGCCTTTTGACAATCCTGTAACGGTAGGAAGAATGTATATGTTAAAGCTCCATCATCTAGTTGAAGATAAGATGCATGCAAGGGCAATAGGACCATATTCTCTTGTAACTCAGCAGCCACTTGGAGGAAAAGCCCAGTTTGGTGGTCAAAGGTTAGGAGAAATGGAAGTTTGGGCATTGGAAGCTTATGGAGCTTCAAATATACTTCAGGAGATGTTAACAGTAAAGTCTGATGACATAAGCGGAAGAACAAAGACTTATGAAGCAATTGTAAAGGGACAGGCAATGCCAGAAGCAGATGCTCCGGAATCTTTCAGGGTACTAATAAAGGAATTCCAGTCTCTTGGGCTAGATGTAACTCTCTACGATAAGGATGAAAACCCTATAGAACTGGATAAAAATGTGGAATTATAAATTTTTAATCTAGGGTGAGAATAATGAAAAAATATTTTGACTTACAGTTACTTGATTATGATATTTAAATACTTAATGTTATTAAAATAAATTCAGAAGTGAATAACCAACAGATAAAATTTGGAAAAATAACACCAGAATTTTTAAATAAATATGTGAGACGGGATAATAAATGATATAGGGTAGCCAATATTCCAAAAGAACTAGTTAATAGATAGAATTTTCCCACTTTTAATAAAGTGGAATCAAGAATTAAGGAGGCTCTTAACGAATGGGTATAAGAGATTTTGATAGTATTCAAATAAAACTGGCATCTCCAGAAAAGATACTGGAGTGGTCTTATGGTGAAATAACAAAAGCTGAAACAATAAACTACAGAACTTTAAAACCTGAAATGGATGGACTTTTCTGTGAAAAAATATTCGGTCCTTCTAAGGATTATGAATGTTCCTGTGGAAAATATAAAAGAATGAGACATAAGGGGATAAAGTGCGAAAAATGTGGGGTTGAGGTTACTACTTCAAAGGTAAGAAGGGAAAGAATGGGGCATATAAAGTTGGCAACTCCTATTGCCCATATATGGTATTCTAAAGGTACTCCAAACAAGATGAGCCTTTTACTTGGTATAAGTACAAAAGAACTGGAATCTGTACTATATTTTTCCAGATATATAGTTACAGATAATGGAGATACGGAGCTTGAAAAGGGACAGATTCTTACAGATAGGGAATATAAGCTGTTTGAGAGTCAGTTTAAGGGAAGATTCTCTGCTAAAATGGGAGCTGAAGGAATACTTAAGCTTCTTGAAGAAATAAACCTAAAGGAACTTGAAAGCAGGCTGGAAACAGAAATGGATACGGTTAATTCTTCCCAAAAAAGGAAAAAAATTATAAAAAGGTTAAAAATAGTAAGGGATTTAATAGTAGCTGGAAACAGACCTGAATGGATGATTTTGACAATTCTCCCAGTTATTCCGGCTGATTTAAGACCAATGGTCCAGTTGGATGGAGGAAGATTTGCCACTTCTGACTTAAATGACCTATATAGAAGGGTTATTAACAGGAATGTAAGGCTTCAGAAGCTGATGTCCATAAAAGCCCCTGAAATAGTAATAAAAAATGAAAAAAGAATGCTTCAGGAGGCAGTTGACGCCCTAATAGACAACGGTAGAAGGGGAAAACCTGTAGTTACCCAGAATAACAGAGAATTAAAATCACTTTCAGATATGCTAAAAGGAAAGCAGGGAAGATTTAGACAGAATCTTCTGGGGAAAAGGGTGGATTATTCGGGAAGATCAGTTATAGTCGTAGGACCCAACCTTAAAATGAATCAGTGTGGGCTTCCTAAAAAAATGGCATTAGAGCTGTACAAGCCTTTCCTTATGAGAGAACTTGTAAAAAGGGAACTTGCTACAAATATAAAAATTGCCAAGAAAATGGTTGAAGATGAAGATGAAAATGTATGGGAACTTATTGAAGAAATAATAAAAAATCATCCTGTACTGTTAAATCGTGCTCCGACATTGCACAGACTTTCAATACAGGCATTTGAGCCCACATTAATCGAAGGAAAAGCAATAAGACTGCATCCTCTTGTATGTTCTGCCTTCAATGCAGATTTTGACGGAGATCAGATGGCTGTTCATCTTGTACTTTCCAATGAAGCTCAAATGGAGGCTAAACTCCTTATGCTTGCCACAAACAACATACTTGCCCCTTCCAGTGGTAAACCGATAGCAGTACCTTCTCAGGATATGGTTATGGGATGCTATTATATGACAAAGGAAAGAAGAGGAGAAAAGGGAGAAGGAAAAATATTCTCAAGCAAGAACCAGCTTATAACGGCATATCAGAGTAAGCAGGTTGAGACTCATGCCCTTGTTAAAGTGAGAATAGACGGAGAACTTGTAGAAACAACACCGGGAAGGCTTATGTTTAATACAATGCTTCCTAAGGAAGTGAGAGATTACTCAAAGACCTTTGGTAAAGGGGAATTAGGTAAACTTATTGCAGATCTTTATAAGAAATTTGGTTTTGAAAAAACTTCAGAACTTATAGATAAGATAAAGAATTTTGGATTCCATTATGGTACATTGGCAGGTATAACAGTAGGAATTGAAGATCTTGAAATACCTGAACTGAAAAAAACTATATTAGATAAGGCTGAAGAAGATGTATCAGAAGTTGAGGAACTATATAAATCAGGGGAAATAATAGATGCTGAAAGATATAGAAGGACTGTTGCCATATGGTCAGCAGCAGTAGATGAAGTTACAGATGCCATGATGGATAATCTGGACGAATTTAATCCGGTATATATGATGGCGAACTCAGGAGCAAGGGGATCTATTGCTCAAATGAGACAGCTTGGAGGAATGCGAGGACTTATGTCAGATACACAGGGAAGAATTATAGAAGTTCCCATAAAGGCAAACTTTAGGGAAGGACTTAACATACTGGAATTCTTCATGTCATCACACGGGGCTAGAAAAGGACTTGCAGATACAGCCTTAAGGACAGCAGATTCGGGATATTTGACACGTAGACTTGTTGATATTTCTCATGAAGTTATTGTAAATCATGATGATTGTGAGTGTGATGGGGGAATTGTAGTATCGGATTTGATAGATGCAGGAAAAGTAATAGAAAAGCTTAGTGAAAGAATATACGGAAGAAACCTTGCAGAGGATTTAATTCATGATGGGGAAGTAATCGCAGAGAGAAATACCCTTATTATGGACGATCTTATTAAGAAAATAGAGGAACTTGATATAAAGGAAGTGAAAATAAGGACACCATTAACATGTAAACTGGAAAAGGGAGTATGTAAAAAGTGTTACGGATTAGATCTTTCAAATCACAAGGAAATCTTGAAGGGGGAAGCAGTAGGAGTTATTGCTGCCCAGTCCATAGGAGAGCCAGGAACACAGCTAACGATGCGTACATTCCATACAGGAGGGGTAGCAACAGCAGCTTCGGTTCAATCAGATTACAAGGCTGATGTATCAGGAAAGGTTAAGCTAAAGGATATTGTAACCCTAAAGAACAATAAAGGGATAGAAACCGTAGTATCCCAGACAGGACGTGTTATAATAGGAAAACATAGGTATGAGGTGCCTTCAGGTTCAGTATTGAAGGTTAAAGACGGTGATTCTGTTAAAAAAGGGCAGATACTTGTGGAATTTGATCCATATCAGATACCTATAATAACTTCAGAATCTGGAAAGATTGAATTCAGGGATATATATGTGAGAGAAAATGTAGATATCAAATATGGAGTTACTG
The DNA here is from genome assembly GCA_041815005.1 of Leptotrichia sp. Lineage (GTDB taxonomy): Bacteria > Fusobacteriota > Fusobacteriia > Fusobacteriales > Leptotrichiaceae > Leptotrichia_A. Next base: position 33,790 of record JBGXYD010000012.1, read on the forward strand.
AAAGAATTGCAATAAAACCTGTAGAAAGTAGCGATGTAAACCCTAGAATAATTATATATAATAAAAATAAAAAGGTTGCAGAGTATAATGTGCCGTATGGTGCCTACCTTATGGTAAAGGAAGGGGATACGGTAAAAAAAGGGCAGATAATAACAAAGATACTTAAAACAGGAGAAGGAAATAAAGACATTACGGGAGGTCTTCCTAGGGTTCAGGAATTGTTTGAGGCAAGAAATCCAAAGGGAAAGGCTACATTATCCGAAGTGTCCGGTAGGGTTGTTTTTTCTGATAGAAAAAAGAAGGGGATGCGTCTAATACTAATAGAAGATCCTGAAACAGGAAATGTAATAAAGGAATATACAGTTCCTGTTGGGGAACATCTTGTTGTAACCAATGAAATGCTTATAGAAAAGGGTGCTAAAATTACGGATGGACCTGTATCACCACATGATATATTAAAAATAAAAGGACTTGTAGAGGCACAGCAGTTTATATTGGAATCAGTACAGCAGGTATATAGGGAACAGGGGGTTCCTATTAACGATAAGCATATTGAAATAATAGTTAAGCAAATGTTCCAGAAGGTAAAAATAAAAGATGCTGGCGATTCTCTCTTATTGGAAGACGAACTTATAGACAAGAAAATAGTGGAAAAAGAAAATGAAATTCTTATGAAAAAAGGAAAAAATCCTGTCACATATGAACCTGTAATACAAGGTATAACCAAAGCGGCTGTAAATACAGAAAGTTTCATATCAGCAGCTTCCTTCCAAGAAACAACAAAGGTATTAGCAAATGCTGCCGTAGAAGGAAAAATAGATAAACTTGAAGGTATGAAGGAAAACGTAATTATAGGTAAGAGAATGCCTGGAGGAACAGGATTTAAAGATTACAGGCATATAAAAGTAAAACTAAAAAATGAAGTATCCAAAATTGAAGGAGAAACTGCCACTACTGAAGAACAAGTGGAAGAAACAGTTTAGTTAGGCATAAGATTTGATAGGAGGGCAGAAAGTCATGCTCTCTTATCTTATCTAAATAAATTACAGTATTACAATTTAGGATTAATAGAGGTCATAATATGAAGGGAAAACTTATTATAGTATCGGGACCTAGCGGATCCGGTAAATCCACAATTACAAAAATAGTAAAGGAAAGACTTAATATTCCCCTATCTATTTCAGCTACTACAAGAAAGCCAAGGGAAGGAGAAATAGAAGGGAAAGACTATTACTTTCTGACTGAGGAGGAATTTAAGAAAAAGATAGCCGAAGATGAATTTTATGAATATGCAAAGGTTCATGGAAATTATTACGGAACATTGAAAAAAACAGTGGAAGATAACTTAAATAAAGGGCTGAATGTTATTCTGGAAATAGATGTACAGGGTGCTTTAATAGCTAAGGAAAAGAATAAAGATGCCATTTTAGTATTTTTTAGAACAGAAAATTTGGAAATACTGGAAGAAAGGCTCAAAAATCGTAAAACTGATTCGGAGGAAGTCATAAGGCTAAGGATGGAAAATGCACTGGCTGAGCTGAAATACGAAGAAAAATATGATTATACGATAGTAAATAAGGATATAGAAAAATCTGTTCAGAAACTGACAGAAATAATTAATTGCTAATGTCATGTTGCTGTTTTAGATGATATGGAATGAATATGGAGGAAAAATGAAAAAAGAAAAAATAACTATTGATGACCTGCTAACTAAAATACCTAATAAATATGAGCTGGCAATTGTAGCTGGAAAAGTTGCAAAGAAGGAATTTGTAAAGGGAAATGATAAATTTAAGATAATGGATAATGTCTTTAAGGATATTATGGAAGATGAAGTTGAAATAACAAAATAAATAAAATTCGATTAAAAATATTGACTATTTGAAAATATAAAATATACTTATAGTGGGAAACAATAAATTGAGGTGATATAAATGTATAAGGATCCTGAAATACAGAAACTCGTCGATAGCCTAGATATAGTACAGGTTATTGGAGAATATGTAGTCTTAAAGAAGACAGGCTCAAATTATAAAGGACTTTCCCCCTTTAAGGAGGAAAGGACACCTTCTTTTGTAGTCAGTCCGACTAAAAATATATTTAAGGATTTCAGTAGTAATATAGGTGGAGATGTTATTTCTTTTTACATGAGGATAAATAACCTGAACTTCAATGAAGCTGTAAATGAATTATCTAGAAAGTACAGTATTTCCATTAATAGAAAGCATACAGTAAGTGAAAAGAATATTCAGAACGAAAAGTATTATAATATAATGAAAAGTGCACAGGAAATATTCTCAAGTAATATCGAAGAATCTAAAGATGCATTGGAATATATGGAAAAAAGAGGTTTTTCTAAAGAAGAACTGAAAAGAGCTGGAATTGGCTTTTCATTTGACAAATGGGACTATTTATTGGAAATGCTTATAAAAGAAGGATATAGTGAATCAGATATTTTGGAAGTCGGACTTATAAGAAGAAATGATGAAGGGCGGATATTTGATTATTTCCGTAATAGGATAACTTTTCCCATATATAATGAATCTATGAAAATAGTAGGTTTTGGAGGAAGGATTATAGAGGATAAGGGAAATATTCCTAAATATCTAAATTCTCCTGATTCAAAAATTTTCAAAAAGGGACATGAGCTTTTTGGACTGCATGATAGGGGAGAAGCCATAAGAAGTAAGGGGCTAGCCATATTAATGGAAGGTTATTTGGATGTTTTGACGGCTCACAAGAATAACTTTAAAAATTCGGTGGCAAGTTTAGGGACAGCTTTTACAAAGGAACAGGCAAAGTTACTAAAAAAATATACAAATAACGTTATTATAGCTTATGATAATGACGATGCAGGAAGAGAAGCAGTAATAAAGGCAGGAAATATTTTAAAAAAGTATGATTTTAATATAAGATGTCTTGTAATAAAGGATGAAGTCAAAGATCCCGATGAGTATATGAGAAAATATGGTAGGAAAAAGTTTTTTGATGTCTTGAAGGAATCAAAGGGAATTTTTGAATTTTTATTTGATGAGTTTTCTTCTGATTTAAACTTGAAGGAAATTATAGGTAAGCGGAAGCTGGTAGAAAAATTTAAGGAATTTTTTGGAAACATAGCAAACAATACAGAAAAAAATCTTTATATAAGTAAATTATCTGTGGAATTGGGAATTGACAAAGAAGTTTTAGTAGGTGAACTGGGGAGTATTTCTGACAGTAAAAAGAAAAAAAGAAACAT
>JBGXYD010000013.1:0-22277 GCA_041815005.1 Leptotrichia sp.
AATATATAAAAGCAGAATTTCAATATAATGAAATTACAGTAAAAATTTCTAATAATTATATTCTAATGTAATTGGGATATAATTAGACAAAGAAATGAGAAAATCTACAAATCAAAGAAAGAGTGAGGGAAATGATAACGGTATTAAATAGCTTAAATCTTATGGAGTCAGAAGGATATTTAGATCTTCTTGAAAGGCTGGAGTCAAAGGAGTGTATAGATATCGACAGGACTGTATACATAAAAGTCCTACAAAATGATCTTATAGAAATAAATAAGCTGGATATAAATATAATGGACATAAAGGATAAACTATCGGAGGAAAAGTTTTTTCAGTTTTGTGTAGGACGGATTAAGCTGGATATTGAAATTTATAACAAACATATCCAAAAGGAAATGGAAAAAATACAAGAAATAGAGGAATACCCTCACCTAAAGAAAATATTCAATAGGATTTATAGAAAACACTTCCTATTGGTATGGATGGTGGACTATTACTTCCTGTCTATAGGGGTAGAAGAATTTTTTAATAGCCTTGACAAGAGAGAAATTCCACTATATGAAAATTATAAGAGGGAAATTATAAGGCTATATGAAGAAATAGTATAAGCAGGATTTTAATATAGGAGGAGAGAAGGATAAAATGAAAAAAAATAAACTGGAAGAAAAGGTAATAGATAAATTATTAAATAATGAGTGGGAGGAGGATATATTGCCATTAAAAAGACTTCTTGCCTACTACGAGTGTGCCATTATGGAAATCGAAGCAAAATTCAAGGTTCTTGATGTTCAGTTTAATGTGAGTCATGACAGAAATCCCATAGAAAGTATAAAAAGCAGGCTAAAAACAGTGGACAAGATAGCAAATAAGCTTAAAAGATACAACTGCCCCATATCTTTGGAAAGTATGGAGGAAAATATATGGGATATTGCGGGGATTCGTGTAATATGTTCCTTTACTGAAGATATATATTTTTTGGAAAAAAGTCTTCTTCAGCAGGATGATATAAGGCTGATTATGAGGAAGGACTATATAAAAAATCCTAAGCCCAATGGATATAGGAGCCTTCATTTGAGGATAGAGATACCGGTGTTCCTTTCAAGTGGGAAAAAATGGGTAAAGGCTGAAATACAGTTCAGGACAATTGCCATGGATTTCTGGGCAAGTCTTGAGCATAAGATAAGATATAATAAAAAAATGACGGAAAATATAGAGGAAATAAACAGGGAGCTTTTGGACTGTGCACAAATGTGCTGGCAGCTGGATAATAAGATGCAAAATGTGAAAAATAAGTCCAATATAGAAAGCTTATAGGATACTTATAAATTTTTTATTTTATAATTTTAAAGATAAAAAAGTTGATTTTAAAAGTGAAATTTAGTTTTGTAAATAGCTAAACAATATAAATATAAGGGATGGTTTTATTATGGGACAATTATTAGAAGGAAAATGGGTAGAAGATTCCTATGCGAAAAGAATGATGGAAGAAAATAGGAATTTAAAGAATATGGAGTTTAAGGGGAAAATAAAAGGGAAAGTGGATCCTGAAAATGAAGACAGGACAGAATTTAAGGCAGAAGTGAATAGATACCATTTATATTTATCCTATGGCTGTCCATGGGCATCAAGGGTATCTTTAATGTGGTGCCTGAAAGGACTGGAAGATATGATTTCTGCTTCTTTTGTAAATCCCTATTTAGGGGAATTGGGCTGGAGTTTTAAGGAGTACGAAGGAGTTATAGGGGATCCCATAATAAATGCGGAATATTTAAGTGAGATTTATATATTGGGGAAAAAAAATTATACGGGGAGAGTGAGTGTGCCTGTATTATGGGATAAAAAAACATCTAAAATAGTAAGTAATGAATCCTTAGAGATAATGAAAATGCTTAATATGGAATTTAATCATCTAATAGAAAACGATGAAAAGGAGAATAGAGTAGTTCCAGTGCCTGAAAATATGAAGGAGGAAATGGAAATTTTAAATAATGAAATACAGAAGAATATTTGTATGGGAGTGTATAAGGTTGGAAATGCGAGGACACAGGAAATGTATGACAGTGAAGAGAAAAAACTATTTTCCTGTTTAGATTATCTGGAAAAAATATTGGGAGAAAGAAGATATTTGGCAGGGGATAACCTTACAGAATCTGATGTAATGCTTTTTCCATTTCTAGTTAGATTTGATACTGTTTATGCAAATGTATTTAAATGTAGCAGAAAAAGGATAGTGGATTATCTTAATCTGTGGAGGTATTTAAAGGAAATGTACAATATGAAAAAAGTCAAAAAGACAGTGAATATGGATCATATAAAAAGGACTTACTATGGAAATCAGAAATTGAATCCTAGGGGAATAATCCCAGCCGGACCAGATTTGAAATGGGAAGAATAAAAAAGAAAATATTAAAAAAAATGTGAATGGAATAAATATGTCAGAATATGGAATTATTAAGGGGTAATCTTTATTTAAAAAAGATTTTTATATAAGATACGTATGGTAAAATAAAAGCTGTATAATTAATTAAGTTTATTTAGTTACTAAGATATAAGGGAAAGGGAATCTATTATGGTAAATATAGGGAATGACTGGGATGAAATATTACAGGGGGAGTTTGACAAGGAATATTACCAGAAAATGAGGAAGTTCCTCATAAATGAATATAGGACAAAGACAGTATATCCAAAGCCGGAAGAAATATTTACAGCATTTAAGCTGACAAGCTACAAGGATTGTAAAATAGTGCTACTGGGGCAGGATCCTTATCACGGGTTAAATCAGGCCCATGGTCTGGCATTTTCAGTGAAAAGGGGGATGAAGCTACCGCCATCATTACAGAATATATATAAGGAAATAAATGCGGAATATGGATATGAGATGAGTAAAAATGGATATCTTATAGATTGGGCAGAGCAGGGGGTACTTCTTTTAAATACTGCTCTTACAGTAATAGCAGAAAATGCCAATTCCCACTCAAAAATTGGCTGGGAAATATTTACGGACAATGTAATAGGGTATCTTAATGAAAGGGAAGAACCTCTAATATTTATATTATGGGGTAATAATGCTAGAAGCAAGAAAAAACTTATAAATACAGAAAAACATCATATACTGGAAGGGGTACACCCAAGTCCTCTTTCTGCCAATAGGGGATTTTTTGGATGTGGTCATTTTAAAAGGGCAAATGAAATATTAAGGGAGCTTGGAAGGGAAGAAATCAACTGGAAAATGTAGAAAAAGAGATATATAAAATGTAATTGAAAGGAGAAAAATTGAAGAAATTTAAGCTGAAGACAAGACCTGAAAAGCCTGAGGTTCCTAAGTTAAGTTTTGAAATGAAAAATCTTCTTCAGGAGGCATATAATATATTTTCATATGAATTAAACGGGAAGTTAAGTGTATGTAACTGTCCTGTATGTATATCTAAAGAAAATGTAAAAAAGCTGATACAGACACAGATAAGGGAAATAGACAGGGAGCTAATGTTTGAATATCTGGGAGCTGTGAATCTTGATGAGACAGGATACGAGATAAAGCATTTTCTTCCAAGAATATTGGAACTATGTGCCAATTATGAATATATACGTCTTGATACTTCTCTTAACCTTGATAAATGCCATTTTGAAAGTGATATATGGAGTGAAAAGGAAATAGAATTTATGAAAAGGTTTTCAGAACAGTTTATTATAGATGTCCTAAATACCGATATTAATACCAGATTAATGGAAAATGTTTCAATCTATATATTGATGTTTGATCTTGGGGGACTTGAAACAGAGCATCTATTTAATATGGATATATGGGTGAAAAAATCTGATAGGATAAATTCCTTGAAAAATCTAGAGGAGCTGATGTATTATTATACTGCAGAATACACTTACTATAAATATTCTTTTTCGGTAAATCCTAATTTTAATAGCCAAATAAATGAATGGATAGGAAGCAGGAAAGTTGCTGAAGCATTTTTGCCTATTATAGAGGAATATTATTTTGGTAATCCTACTATGGAATATGAAAAACAGTGGAGAATGGATCAGTTATATAATGTACTTGAAAAGAATTTGAGAAAGACAGGACAGATATAGAAAAATATAAAAAGAGTCTATTATCAAAATTAATGATATTATGGATTATAATGAGGTTTTATGAAAAATATGGAGAAGAGGAAAAATTTAAATATTTTTGAGATGGTATATGATGTGGTAAGAAAAGTTCCTAAAGGAAAAGTGGCGACATATGGACAGATAGCCTGTATGATGGGAAATCCAAGGCTGTCTAGAGTTGTAGGATATGCAATGAGTAGCTGTCCTTATAATGATGTTCCGTGTCATAGGATAATAAATCGTTTTGGAGAACTGGCAAAAAACTTTAGCGAAGGGGGAAATGAAATTCAGAAATATCTTCTTGAAAGGGAAGGGGTTAAAGTCAATGAAGAAGGTAGAGTAGACCTTAAAAAATATAGATGGAATGGGATTCACGATTTATAAAATAGATAAATTGAAATTGTCATTGCTTGAAAATTATATTGTCTGATTTATATGAATTTTAATTTTTAGAGGAATTATTATAAAGTGTTTTCCTCTTTTTTGAGTGCTTTAAATTTTAATTGAATAGTTTAAAATCAGGTGTTATATAAATGTATCTATATAGGGGAATATTTTTGTTATATCAGTATTGAAAATGATTTGGAATACGGGTAAAATAAAGATGAAATGTGTTAACTTGAATAGAAAAATAACAAATAAAAATAGAATAATAAAAAAGGAGATGGGAATGAAAAACAAAAAAATAGTATTAGTAACCTTAATTGAGGCAATGATTTTAAGCTGTAGTAGTGGAAACTACAAAGGAGAGGGAAGTAGAGTAAGAGAAGGTAACCCTGAAGATTTTTTAGTTCCTGTAATACCAGGTAAGCCAGGAAATACTTCTATACCTCCAAATACAACATCTACAATAAATCCCGATATTCCTGGTGGTCCTTATACACCTTCAAATCCTAATATTCCAGAAACTCCAATTAATCCGATAACACCAGGGAATCCTTCATTTCCATTGAATCCCAGTGTGCCGGTAGCACCATTAAATCCGGGTACTCCAATAACTCCGGTGATACCTGCCCCTGTTTATAAATTAAAAGAGGATTCTGAAAGGTTTAGAATAGCATTTACAGATAATCCTGACATATTTACTGTACATATTCCAGAAGCTAATCTCCCATCAGACAGGGAAGTAAAAGATAGTATTACTACCTCAGAAACAGATGAAGGTCATATAGGAATAAAAATAGAATCAGAGGTGGATTCAGTTACAGGGGCTCACCGACCTTCTTATGAAAAAACTCTGTTCCTTTATAGTGATATACAGATGAAGGGGAAAAAATTCCATAGGAATATATATAAAAGTGGAAAGGAACAAAGAATGGGAGCTATAGTCCATCAAGGGGAAATAAATAGCTCAGCTTCAAACGTAGTTGGAATTTTTACCGATTCAGGTTCAGATAAGAAAATTTTTATGAATGAAGGAAGTATAAACTTATCAGGGGATAAATCTGTTGGAATGTATGGTACAGGTGGAGGAGGTTATGAACTAAAAAATTTAGGAGATATCATAATAGGAGATTCCAGTAATAGGAATAATCCAAGCATAGGTATGTATTCGGCAAATGGAAGTACAAGGCTGCTTAATAATTCAGGTAGAAGAAATATGGGAATAAGAGTAGAGGAGAAAATATTGAATCGCTATAATAAATCTTTTAAAGGAGGAAGTATCAAAGAGATAAAAATAGCTTCGGATGCTCTTTTATGGAACACCGAATCCGAAACAGATGGAGATGAAATAAAGAGTGTTCTCCTTAAAAAGAAATCTTATACTGAATTTGCAGAAAATGAAAAAGAAAAATTGATTGCACAAGGATTGGATCAAAGGTATGGAGTTAATACTTATGATTCAGAAGAAAAACAGCTTTTCAACAGTTTAAATACATTAAGTAATAACCAGAAGGAACTTTTATCAAAAACTTATAAGGAAGTATCAGGAAGTCAGTATATTAATGTTCAGCAGAGGTTGAAGGAAACTGGGGAAATACTTGATGATGAAATAAAAAATCTGGAAGACTACCTTCACATAGAAGGACTGGAAGACAGTAATAAAATCAGTACATTTGTAACGGAGGGGAAATACAGCACCAAGACTGATGAAATTCCTGACTATAGAACGAAAGGTTTTGGAGTGGTCTATCTCCATAATAGAAATATAGACAAATGGGGTTGGTATGTGGCAGCAGGAATAAATAATTTTAAGTTAAAGGGCAATGGAAAATCAGAAGAAGAGATTTTGATGTTGAAGGCGGGAGGATATAAGATGATTGATTTAGCCAATGAAGTGAAATGGACTGTGTCTGGGAGAAGGATATGTTGCAAGAAGTGAAATGGAAAGAAAATATGATGTTCTTGGAAATATTTATATGGGGCAGTCTTCCTATAATTCTTATGGGGTAGCCGTGAAAAATAAAATTCATAAAAACTTTTTCTTAACAGAGGGAATAACAGTAAAGCCTTATGCCGGATTGAAAACAGAGTATGGAAAATTTGAAGATATAAGGGAAAAAATGGCGTATTGCGGCTGGAAGTGGCAGGAAATAACTATTATTCCATAAGACCTGAACTAGGTGTAGAGTTTTCTTATATAAAACAGGTCTTTACTGACTCTAAAATAAGAGCAGCATTAGGTTTAGCCTATGATTATGAGCTGGGGAAAATAGAAAATATAGAAAATAAAGGAAGATTCAAGGAAACAACAGCAGACTGGTTTACTTCAAAGGGGGAAAGAAACCAGTCGAAGGGCAATTTAAAGGCGGATTTAAAGATTGGATTTATTACAGGAAAATATGATTTTTCACTAAAGGGTGAATACAATACTAGAGGTGAAGATGCACGAATAGGAGTAGATTTTGGTGCTTCATTTTAAGAAATGTTTTTTCAGTATATTAATTGAGTTTGGTTTTTGAATACAATAAAATATTATAAAGATGAGAAGGAGAAAATAAAATGAAAAACTATAAAACGATATGTTTAATTTAAAATTAATTTTAAAAAACTCTGAAACACTTTATTTAACTGAAATAAAAATTTAAATATTAATTAATTATATATCTAGAAAAAATTATATATGTATGTTATACTAGAATTGATAATAGAAAAGGCAATTTTAACCTAATAAGTAAGTCAAATAGCAATGGTACTCAATTTAAAACACATAAATAATAAACTATGAAAGGAAGGAAAAGTAAAGTAAAATGAAAAAACAAGGTTAAAAAGGGGAGGAAATAATGGAAAGAAAATATGGAAAAGTGGAAAAAGTTTATTTTCTGGACAATGTAACGGATTCATCAGAGGTTGAGGAGTACATAGCCGACTACATATGTAATGGGCAAAAGAAAAAGCAGGAAATTGAGAAATGGGGCAAAGAAGTACTGAATATTGATTTGGGGAAAATCAGATTTGCGGTCTATCCTATGAAAGAAAATAAGGCTAAGGAGGAAGTCATAGTCTTAAAGACATCAGAAGAAGTGAAGTATAAGGAAAACAAAAATAAAAGATTTAAAAGTAACTTATGCTTTGTAATATTCTATTCATCTATAAACAGGTTTAATTTCATTTTTGAAGAACTTGTGGATGATATAATGGGAAATACTGATATCTACGTGAATTTGTAACTGATTTAGGTAATACAATAAATAGCGCAACTTTAGAAACTGCTTTATAAGAAGATATGGAATATAATCTTCTGGAGCAGTTTCTATTTTTATAGGTTTATTTTATTTGCATTATTACAAGCTATTTAATATATCAGGTATATTAAATTGGTGTATTAAATTAAAATATATAGAATGGACAAAAATAGGAATAAATGCTATAATAATCAAGTTATGGTATAAAAAATTATGGAGTGAAAATGAAAAGAAATAATCGTTTTATTTTTGTTGTAACTTGTCTTATGTTTACAATAAGCTTTTCAGGGTTATTTGGAACAATGAATATAAATAAGCAGCTTAATCTCTTTGTGAATGAGAATAACTTGACCCACGAAGAGATACAGCAGATAATACATGAACTGAATCAGCTGGAAGGAACAGGTTATAACAAAAAGATAAAAAAAGGACTAAAAAAGATAGGAAGACTGAAGGAAAAAGAAGCCCATGAAGGGAAATTTCCATCTGTGATAAAAAATAATATAAATAACTTCAATATAATGAATTTTTTTATTGGAGAAGATTTTTTCCGAAAAAGATTTGAAACAAGGTTTTTCGAGATTTTAAAGGCAGGGGAAAATATTTTGAGGTTAAGGGAATAGTTAAATTTGTTTTTATAAAAGAAAAGAAAAATAAATTTAATTTCAAAGAAGGGAAAAGATATGTTAGATAAAATTACAAAAAAGATATTTGGAACTCAAGATGAGCGTGAAATAAAAAAAATGAAAAGGATTGTAGATAAGATAAATGAAATAGAGCCACAGTTTCAAAATTATACTGACCAGGAACTGCAAGGGAAGACACAGGAGTTTAAGGAAAGACTTGAAAAAGGGGAGACACTTGATGATATACTTGTGGAAGCCTTTGCAACGGTGAGAGAGTCAGCAAAAAGAATACTGGGTATGAGGGCCTATGATGTACAGCTTATTGGAGGAATGATACTTCATAGTGGAAATATAGCAGAGATGAAAACAGGGGAAGGTAAGACACTTATGTCTACACTTCCTATATATTTGAATGCATTGACTGGAAATGGTGTACATGTAGTAACGGTGAATGACTATCTGGCAAAAAGGGATAGGGATCTTATGAGCCAGGTGTATGGTTTTCTAGGTTTATCATCAGGGGTTATTGTAGCTAATATTTCCAATGAGGAAAGAAGAAGGGCATACAACTCAGATATAACATATGGAACAAACAATGAATTTGGATTTGATTATCTAAGAGATAATATGGTGGGAGAAGTTACTGAAAAAGTACAAAGAAAACATAACTATGCAATAGTCGATGAAATTGACTCAATTCTTATTGATGAGGCTAGAACTCCCCTTATAATATCAGGTGCGGCTGAAGAAACAACAGAATGGTATAATACCTTTTCTGAAGTGGCTAAAAGTCTAAAGAGAAGTTATAAGACTGAAGAAATAAAGGATAAAAAGAATACTGTCATTCCTGATGAAGACTGGGAAGATTACGAAGTTGATGAAAAATCCCATACAGTTACAATAACTGATAAGGGGATAAGAAATGTGGAAAAAATGCTGAAGATAGATAACCTGTACTCTCCGGAATATGTGGAGCTTACTCATTTTCTTACACAGGCTTTAAAAGCAAAGGAACTTTTCAAAATAGACAGGGACTATATTATAAATGAGAAAGGGGAAGTAATAATAGTAGATGAGTTTACAGGAAGGCTGATGGAAGGAAGAAGATATTCTGATGGACTACATCAAGCGATAGAAGCTAAGGAAAAGCTGGAAGTAGCAGGAGAAAACCAGACACTTGCCACTATAACTCTTCAAAATTATTTCAGAATGTATAAAAAACTTTCAGGGATGACAGGGACGGCAAAGACAGAGGAAGAGGAATTTAAGCAGATCTATAATCTTAAGGTTATAGAAGTTCCTACAAATAAGCCTGTAATAAGGGTTGATTTACCTGATGTGGTATATATGAGCAAAAATGCAAAGTATAAGGCAATAGGTGAAAAAATAAAGGAACTTTATGAAAAGGGACAGCCGGTATTAGTGGGAACAGCTTCTATCCAGCATTCGGAAGAAGTTTCAGAACTGCTGAAAAAGGCTAGAATTCCACATGAAATTTTAAATGCAAAGCATCACGAAAGGGAAGCGGAAATCATAGCTCAGGCAGGAAGATACAAGACTGTAACTATTGCTACAAATATGGCGGGAAGGGGTACCGATATTAAACTTGGAGGAGATCCCGATTCATTTGCTTCAAAGGTAGCAGAAAAGGGTACAGAGGAATATCAGGAGGTATATGATGTATACTTTAAAGACTGTGAAGAAAATAAAAAGAAAGTTTTAGAAGCAGGGGGACTTTTCATACTCGGTACAGAAAGACATGAAAGTAGACGTATAGATAATCAGCTTAGGGGACGTTCCGGAAGACAGGGAGATCCTGGGAAATCAGAATTTTATTTATCCCTTGATGATGATTTAATGAGACTTTTCGGTGGTGATAGGCTAAAATCTATGATGAAGGTTCTAAATATAGGGGAGTATGAGGAAATAAGGCATAAACAGATAAGTAAGTCTGTTGAAAATGCTCAAAGAAGGATAGAAAGCAGAAACTTTTCTTCAAGAAAGAGTCTTATTGAATATGATGATGTAAATAATACCCAAAGGGAAGTTATTTATACTCAAAGGGATGCTGTCCTTAATAATGAGGATTTAAAGGAACTTATCTTTGATATGATAAAGGAAACAGTAGATGATACTGTGGAAATGTCCTTAAGTGGAGATTCCAAGAATGAATGGGATTTTAATCTTTTAGAAGATAAACTGAATGAAATTTTTTCTTATGAAATGGATTCTTCTTTAGAAAATGAAAGCAAGGAAGTAATTGCCAGCAAAGTATATGAAGATCTTATAAAGAACTACAATGAAAAGGAAGAAGCGGTAGGAGAAGAGGTATTTAGAAGGATAGAAAGATATATAATGTTGGAAGTACTTGATCAAAAATGGAGACAGCATTTAAAGGATTTGACAGAACTGAGGGAAGGAATAAGATTGAGATCCTATGGTCAGAGAAATCCTATTCATGATTATAAGATTGTAGGTTTTGAAATATACAATGAAATGATAGATTCAATAAAAAGAGAGACTGGATCTTTTCTTCTTAAGCTAAAGCTCAAGGGAGAAGAGGAAATGACAGACTTAAAGCATGAAGAAGTCAGAAATGTTAAGTACGGACATGATGAATCCTTTTCCAATGATGAGATAGAAGATGTACAGATAGTAGAGGAAGAAGTACAACAAAGACAGCTCTCTAGAAGAGAAAGAAGAGAGATGGAAAGAAAAAATAAATAAATAATGGTACACAAATGATATAAATTAAAAGAATTAAAGCTGGGATTTTATCTCAGTTTTTTTATACATAGAAAATTCTAAAATTTAAATCACTTTTTTAATGAATTTTTATTTATATTGATTATTTGCGAATAACTTGCATATATTGGCGTTTTATTCTATAAATTTCATTTTAAAATATGTTCAAAACCCAACATTTTAAAACATTTGAATATATATTCAAGTTTAAAAATATTTGACTAATAAAATAATTATGATATAATTGTAAATATTATTTTACATATTAAAGAAATTTTTAGGAGGTTTTAAAATGAAAAGAGGAAGTGTAGTAATTGCTATACTGGTTTTGCTAATAGTACTAATGTCATGTGGAGGAAATAATCAAAAGACGGATAAATCAAAAGATGAAATAGTATTTGCAAATTTTAGGGATATAAGAGACTTAAATCCTCACAATTATGCAGGGGAATTATATGCTCAGAATATGCTTTATGAAGGGCTGGTGAAAATTAACCCGAAAGGGGAAATAATTCCGTGGCTTGCAGAAAAATGGGAAGTATCAGATAACGGAAAAACATATATATTTTTTCTTAGAAAGGATGTAGTATTTTCTGATGGAGAAAAATTTAATGCTAAAGCTGTAAAGGCGAATTTTGATGCAATAATGGATAATAAAGAAAGACATGGATGGCTTGAAAGTGTAAGACTGTTTGAAAAATTTGAAGAAGTGGATGAATATACTTTTAAGTTAACATTGAAAGAAGCTTATTTTCCAATGCTGACAGAACTTGGAGTAATAAGACCTTTCAGATTTATTTCTCCGAAGGCGATGAAGAACGGGACAACAAAGAACGGTGTAGATGGAAATTATATCGGGACAGGTCCATATGTACTGAAGAAAAATTCAGTAGACCAGGAGGCAGTATTTGAAGTAAATGATAAGTATTGGGGAGAAAAACCGAAAATAAAGACTGTAAGGGTAAAGGTAATACCTGATGTAAATACAAGAAGCATGGCTCTTGAAAAGGGAGAGCTGGATATTATCTTTGGGAGAGATATGATAGACGCTGAGACGGTTAACCGTTTTAAGGATAAGAAAGGATTCAAAGTAAAACTGTCAGAACCTCTGGCAACAAGAATGCTTATGGTTAACACAACGAAAGGGGCATTAAAGGAGAAGAAAGTGCGTCAGGCATTGCAGCATGTAATAGATAAGAAGGCTGTATCAGAAGGTATTTTTTCAGGGATAGAGGCTCCTGCAGACACACTTTTCTCTAAGAATATACCTTATGCAGATGTTGATCTGAAACCATACGGATATTCACTGGAAATGGCAGGAAAGCTTCTGGATGAAGCAGGATGGAAGCCAGGAAAAGACGGTAAGAGGGAAAAGGAAGGAAAGAAGCTGCTTCTTACTTTAAACTATGACAGTGACAGTGTAAGTGAAAAATCAATATCTGAATATTTTAAGGATCAGCTGAATAAGATAGGAGTAGAACTGAAAATAGCAGGTGAAGAAGAACAGTCAAACAGGGACAGGAAAAACAAGGGAGACTTTGAAATAACTTTTGCAACTTCATGGGGGACGCCTTATGATCCGGTATCATTCCTGGGAGCTATGACACATTTTCCGGGACATGGGGAATATATGGCTCAGAGGGGACTTCCTAATATTGATGAAATGAACAGGGAGATTTTGGCGGCACTGAAGACTACAGATGAAAATAAGAGAAAGGAAACCTTCAGGAAAGTATTTACTGTATTACATGATGAAGGAGTATACATTCCATTGACATATGAAAAGAACAGGGTAATATATAAGGATACACTGAAAAATGTAGAGTTTGAAATATCTCCTTATGAAATACCCTTCTATATGATGAGTTATTAATACGATAAGCTAATAGAAATAGTATTTATAGAAGATACCCTCTAATTATTTTATTTAATTATTAAAAATATTTGACAATCAAAATAATAATGATATAATATAAATAAAAAATAATTTAGGAGGATAGACAGGTGAAAAAGAACAGGTACATTGGAGGAATATCATTTTTACTAGTAATATTGATATTTGTAGCATCCTGCGGGATAAAGGATGAGGCTCAGAAAAGTGAAGGAAGGAAGAATGAGATAGTATTTGCAAACTTCAGGGATATAAGGGACTTGAATCCGCATAACTATGCAGGAGAGATGTATGCTCAGAACATGCTTTATGAAGGACTTGTAAAAATAAATAATAAAGGGGAAATAATCCCATCTCTTGCAGAGAAATGGGAAATTTCAGAAGATGGTAAAGAGTATACATTCTATTTAAGGAAAGGGGTAGTCTTTTCTGATGGGGAACCATTTAATTCACAGGCTGTAAAAGCGAACTTTGATGCAATAATGGATAATAAGGAAAGACATGGATGGCTCGAAAGCGTAAGACTGTTTGATGGTTTTGAAACGCCTGATGAATATACATTTAAGATAAAGATGAAGGATTCATATTATCCAATGCTGGTGGAATTGGGAGTAATAAGACCTTTCAGGTTCATTTCCCCAAAGGCAATGAAGAATGGGACAACAAAAAATGGAGTTGATGGGAAATATATTGGAACGGGACCTTATGTACTGAAACAGAATGTTGTCGATCAGGAAGCGATATTTGAAGTAAATGAAAAATACTGGGGAGAAAAACCTAAAATTAAGACAGTGAGAGTAAAGGTCATACCTGATGGACAGACTAGGGCAATGGCACTTGAAAAGGGTGAACTTGATATTTTATTCGGAAAAGATATGATAGATGCTGAAACTATGTCAAAATTTAAAGATAAGAAAGGTTTCAAGGTGGAATTATCAGAATCTGTGGCTACTAGAATGATACTTATAAATACTATGAGAGGAGCCCTGGCAGATAAGAAGGTAAGAAAAGCACTTCAGCATGTAATTGATAAAAACTCTATATCAGAAGGAATATTTGAAGGGACAGAATCTCCGGCAGATACAGTACTGGCTAAGACCGTTCCTTATGCAAATATTGATCTGAAGCCGTATACATATTCCCTGGAAGAAGCAGGAAAGCTTCTGGATGAAGCAGGATGGAAAATGGGAGCTTCAGGTAAAAGGGAGAAAGATGGGAAAAAACTGGAATTATCCCTTAATTATAATGCAGACAGTGTAAGTGAAAAAGCTATATCTGAATATTTTGTACAGCAGTTTGGGAAAATAGGGATTAATCTTAAAATTGCCGGTGAAGAAGAACAGTCTTATAGGGATAGAATGAAAAAAGGGGACTTTGATATAATATTTAATATTCCATGGGGAACTCCTTATGACCCACAGGCTTTCCTTGGGGGTATGAGACAGCCGGTATACGGAGACTATGCGGCACAGCAGGGACTTCCAAATAAAAAACAGATGGATGAGGAAATATTAAAGGCATTAAAAACAGTAAATGAACAAGAAAGGGCAGAGCTGTTCAAGAAAGTCCTGACAGAACTACATGATGAGGCAGTATATATTCCTCTGACTTACGAAAGAAACAGGGCAGTACATATAGAAGCATTGAAAAATGTAGAATTCGAGATATCAGCTTATGAAATACCATTTTATAGAATGACATATTAGGTTTAAAGAATAACTAAAGAAAAAATGAAAGAGATTTTTAAAGATTATAGGTGATTTCAGAGTGTGGATATCTGAAAAACATTGGGAAATTAAATACTTTAAATATTCTCTTTCATTGTAACTATTATTAAAGAAAGAAAATTAAAGAGAGGAATTAACGTGAAAAAGTATATAATAAGAAGAATTGTAATTTCAATACCTATAATTATAGCGATTTCATTTATAGCCTTCTGTCTTATAAATCTTATACCTGCTGATCCGGCAGAAGTTTCCTTTAGAGTCAATGATATAACACCAACTAAAGAAATGATAGAACAGGCAAGAAGGGAGCTTGGTCTGGATAGACCATTTTTTCAGAGGTATCTAAGCTGGTTTTGGAAAAGTCTTCATTTAGATTTTGGAATATCCTATGTTAATACAAACAGAAAGGTTTTTGACGAGATAGCTCGTTCTTTTCCTGTCACGTTGAAGCTGGCGGGGCTGTCACTGGCTATGATATTTTTATTCAGTATACCGGTTGGAATTCTTTGTGCAGTAAAGAAAAATAGTCTATTTGACAGGATAACTAGAATTATAATATTTATTGGTACGGCAATACCTGATTATTGGCTCTCCCTTATCCTGCTTTCGGTATTTGCTGTACAGCTGAATCTTTTTCCTGTAAGCGGAGCAGATTCCTTTATAGGATATATATTGCCTTCCTTGGCTCTTAGTATGACTTATATTTCCACATATATACGGCTCATAAGAAATAATATGCTGGAAGTCCTAAATGAGGACTATATATTTTATGCAGAAGTAAGAGGGATAAAGAAAAATATAATTATAATGAAACATGCCCTAAAAAATTCAATTCACTCCTGCTTGAATGCATTAGGAATGAGTGTAGTAAAGTTAGTTGCAGGAACATTTATAATAGAAAATATATTTGTACTTCCTGGATTAGGGCGATTATGTGTTTCAGCAATATTTAATAGGGACTATCCGATAATACAGGCGTATATCCTATTAATGGGAGTATTGTTTGTATTATGTAACATGATTGTGGATATAGTAAGCTGTCAGATAGATCCTAGATTAGCAGAAGGAGTAAAGTAATGTGGAAAAAATTAATGAAGGATAAAATGGCAATAGCATGTATTGTTTTATTGCTGGTAATAGTTTTAGCAGGTATTTTTGCTCCTATAATTTCCAGATATAATCCTACAGAAGGAGATATAATAAGAAAATTTACAAAACCTTCCCTTAGGAACCTTTTAGGAACAGATTACCTTGGGAGAGATACTTTTACAAGGTTGCTTTATGGAGTGAGAACTACATTATTTCTATCAGTATTGACAATGATTCCGACTATATTGATAGGAGTGATAATAGGGGTAATTTCTGGATATTTTAGAGGGGTAGTGGATGAGTTTCTTATGAGAGTGTGTGATATAATGATGTCATTCCCAGGACAAGTTATGATTCTTGCAATCGTAGGAGTTCTAGGTCCTGGAATAAGGAATGTTGTAATTGCCAATGTTATAGTAAAATGGATGTGGTATGCTAGAATGATAAGGGGAAATGTTATAAGGCAGAATGACAGGAATTACATACTTTTTTCAAGGACAGCAGGAGCCGGAAGCGGGTATATTTTGAAAAAACATATAATTCCTGCAATCCTTCCTGAGCTTATAGTACTTATAACACTTGATATAGGATGGATGATTCTAAGCATATCGAGTCTTTCCTTTCTTGGACTGGGGGTACAGGCTCCGACACCTGAATGGGGAGCTATGTTAAATGAGGCAAGAAGTGTAATAGGGACAAAACCAGAGCAAATGATAGCTCCAGGTCTAGCTATACTTATAACAGTAGCCGCATTTAATTTTCTCGGAGACAGTTTTAGAGATATATTTAGTCCTAAGGAGGTGGAAAATTAATGTTGTTGGAAGTAAGGAACCTAAAAGTTATCGGAAAAAAGGAAAATAGGGAAATTATAAGAGGAATAAACTTTTCTGTTGAAGAAAATACATGTACAGGAATACTTGGTGAAAGTGGAAGTGGAAAAAGTATGACATGCAAGTCAATTTTAAATGTATTAAATGGTGATTTTCACGTTAATGGAGAAATTATGTTCCAAGGGGAAAATATACTTAAAATGAGTAAAGAGAAAATAAGAAAAATAAGGGGAA
The DNA here is from genome assembly GCA_041815005.1 of Leptotrichia sp. Classification (GTDB taxonomy): domain Bacteria; phylum Fusobacteriota; class Fusobacteriia; order Fusobacteriales; family Leptotrichiaceae; genus Leptotrichia_A. Next base: position 16,873 of record JBGXYD010000013.1, read on the forward strand.
AGGAAATATGCATGATTCTTCAGAATCCAATGACTTCCTTTAATCCCCTTTATACTATAGGAAACCAGATGTCAGAAACCTTTACTGAACATACGACTATTTCTAGAAAAGAAGCTTTGAGCCTTGCAGTTGAGGCAATGTCTAAGATGAAACTGAAATCTCCTGAGAGGATATTAAAAAAATATCCTCATGAATTAAGTGGGGGTATGCTTCAAAGAATTATGATAGCTGTTGCAATGGCATTAAAACCGAAATTGATAATTGCAGATGAACCGACAACTGCCATAGATTCTCTTAATCAGAAGGATATAATAGAAGAGTTTATGCTGCTGAAAATGGAAATGAAAGTATCACTCCTATTTGTAACCCATGATCTTGGGGTTCTTTCTCAGCTTTCAGATAGTCTTATCGTAATGAAAAACGGAGAAATAATAGAAAGGGGGAAAACAAGAGAAATTATGAAGAATCCTAATCACGAGCATACAAAATTTTTAATAGATACAAGATATTCACTAATGAAGAAGTTTAAGAAGGTGAAGGAATGTTAGAAAAAAGGGAAAAGATTCTGGAGATTGAAAATATATCAAAGGAATATAAGGAAAGAGGGCTTTTTAAAAAGGAAATAAAGAAAGTACTTAAAGGTGTCTCTTTCAGCCTTAAAAAGGGAGAATGTCTAGGTATAGTAGGAGAAAGTGGAAGCGGAAAGAGTACATTGGGAAGAATTATTACTGGAATTGAAAAACCTACAGAAGGAAAAGTAAAATTCTGTAACAAGTATATACACGGCAATAGGAGATCTGATGGAAAAGATAGTAGAATGAGTATAGTATTTCAGAACTATACAGCTTCAGTTAATCCTTACTTTACAGTAGCTGATATTATAGGAGAACCACTTCTTATAAAGGGAGAAATTAATAGGGCAGAAATTCAGGAAAAAGTACAAGAATTATTGGAAAATGTAGGACTTTCTGAGGAATTTATGACTAGGTATCCCCACGAACTAAGTGGAGGTCAGCTTCAAAGGGTGTGTATCGCAAGAGCAGTAATAGTGAAACCTAAGTTTATAATGCTTGATGAAGCGGTGAGTTCTTTAGATGTTTCTACACAGGTGGAAGTACTAAATCTTTTAAAAAAGTTAAAGGAAACCTACGATCTTTCATACATATTTATAAGTCATGATCTGCTTACGGTAACATATATATGTGACAGTGTCATTTTTTTTTAAGGAAGGTAGGATAGTAGAGAAAGTGGATGACATAAATAATCTCAGTAAAATAAAGGAAGACTATTCAAGAAGGCTATTGTCGGCAGTTATAGAATATTAAAGGAAGGTGAATTGTAAAAAATGAATGTGAACATAAGAGAAAATAGAACTTTAAACAGGGAATATATGAAATTGGGACTGGGTTTTATCTTTTCGTCATTAACTACTCCTTTATTAAGTTCGGTAGATACGGCAGTAGTAGGGAATCTCTCAAATCCTGCATACATAGGTGGAGTTGCTTTAGGTGGTACAATATTTAATACAATATATTGGATTTTAGGTTTTCTAAGAGTAAGTACATCAGGTTATTCAGCTAAGGCTTATGGATTAAAAAATGAAGAAGAGGAGCTGTTTTCTCTTGTAAGACCTGCAATAGTCTCCATTATAATGGGGATTATATTTTTAATGTTACAGGTTCCTGTACTTAAAATGGCAATTTATTTTTATAAATCTGGAGAAGAAATAAGTAGCTACATGTCTGTCTATTATAAGATATTAATATGGGGAGCCCCCTTTGTACTATTGAATTACACTTTTTTAGGATGGATAATGGGAAGAAGGCAGCTTAAGGAATGCCTATTTTTGCAGCTTATGACAAATATATTGAATATACTACTTGATTTGTATTTTGTGAAAATTTTGAATATGAATATTGCAGGAGTTGCATATGCTACATTAATTTCACATATATCAGCGACTATTTTTTCCTTAGTAATTATAATAAAGGGCAAAAAAAATGAATCTTTTAATATGGTGAAGGCAATAAGGAAAATAAATATAGGAAAATTATTGGAAAAGAAGGCACTAAAAGAAATAGCTATGGTAAATCTTGATCTTATAATAAGAACTATATGCCTTCTGACTGTTACAAATTTATTTGTTGAAAAGGGAAGTATAAATGGCAAGATAATTCTTGCGGCAAACTCATTATTATTTCAAATCCAATATTTAATGTCTGCTTTCTTTGATGGATTTGCCAATGCTTCAAGTGTTTTTATGGGGAATGCTATAGGGGAAGGAAAAAAAGATAAGGTAAAATGGGTAATTTCAAAATCAATAAAAATGTGTGTGATTATTTCCCTTTTTCTATTTATAGTATTTATGGTATTCGGGAAATATATTATACAGCTATATTCCAGTAATAGGGAAGTAGTGGATATGGCTATGAGATATAGTGGCTGGATTTTAGCCTATTCTCTCGTAATAAATGGGGGTCTTATATTTTATGGGCTATTTACAGGAGCAACATATACCGGACCTATAAAAAATTCAATAATAAAAGCAACTCTAGTATTTATAATATTGTACTTTACAGTTGTGCCTTCATGGGGAAATCATGGATTATGGTTTTCCTTTGTAATGTTTTCATTTGGGAGGAGTATATTCCTATATTTTTATATGGGAAAACTTAAAAAGAAAGTATTCAAGGAAATGTAAAAATAAGGTTATCTCATAAGATTGATTTTAAGGACATGTACCAAAAAACTGGACAATGAGAATTGAAAAGTTTGGAGGTACATGTTCTTTCTAAGACAGCCTTTTTTAAACTTCTAAATATTGTAGTAAATCATATTGTAGTAAATCCTGTTGGGTTAAAGGTTATGCTGTATCGTGTTTTTTATAGATTTCTGATAGAATTCAATTTTATCATCTAAATTTAGAAGATATTCAGTCCATTTTAGCTGTTGTTCTAAAACATACTCCCTATGTGATTGGAGAATTTTTAATCGTTCAGGCATTGTAATAGAGCCAATGTATCTTAATTCGGAATAATGTTGAATATCTTTTATAAGCATTCCCGTTTCTTTCAGTCGTCTTATAAATTTTATCCATTCTATATCGCTCTCCTTATAGTATCTTCTACCATTTTTATCTCTATCTACTCTGAGTAAGCCTTTTTTTTCGTAATAGCGAAGGGTGCTTGCCGAAAGATTTATTTTATTTGCAATTTCACTTATTTTCATTACAGATGCCACCTTTCTTGATTTTAAAAATATATGATTAAAATAGCTTGACTTAAACTAAGGTTTAAGTGATATAATCATATTATAAAAGAAAAAGGAAGTGAATTCAAGTGAAAAGTAGACGATTTGAAATAGGTTTAAAACAATTACAAAAAATTGATGGTTTGAGTGGTGAGAAAGTCATACAGACATTAGAAGGGATTGCTCCAGACTTAGGAAAATACATTATTGAATTTGCATTTGGAGATATTTATAATAGACAGGGACTTTCTTTACAAGAAAAAGAAATGATAACTATCACAAGTTTATTGACATTGGGAGGGTGCGAACCACAATTAGAAGTTCATATTAATGGATCTTTAAATGTGGGAATATCTCCAGAAAAAATTATTGAAACATTTATTCAGTGTATTCCGTATGTAGGTTTTCCAAAAGTATTAAATGCTACATTTATTGCCAAAAAAATATTTTCTGAAAGGAATTTTACTTTAGTTAGAAACATAAATGAGGAGAGATAATATATCTTTAGTAAGAAATGAAGAAGTTATATGGAATAGAGTGACAAATGATTTTTCATTGATTTTTTTACTAAAAAAATAAAAATCAAAATTTTTAAAAGAGGATATTTTATGCCAAAGCGTAGAAGTCCTCCTTTTTTATTTCATAAATTTCAAGAAATTGGAAGTTTTAGCTAATTCTAACTTATTTTTCTTATTATTGTTAAATTTTATAAAATATTTGACAATACCTAATAGGTATGTTATTATAAGGTATAATAAGAAACAGTAAAAAGTGGAAGTTTTTTGTGATTTTTTAGATAGTTATTGCGTAAAATGGAGGCTATTATGGATAAAATAATTTTAGGAATTCTAATGTTACGTAGAATGACTGCATATGAAATACGGAATATTATTAAAAATAATTTTAAGTCTATGTGTAGTGACAGTCTTGGGAGTATTCAGTCAGCTCTTAAAAAGTTATTTGAGCTGAAAATGGTTACTTATGAAGAACTTGTTGAAAAAGGGGTTAATAAAAAAAGATATGCAATAACTGATGTCGGACAGGAAGCATTGATAGAGTGGATAAAGATTCCCGTTGATACTTCAAAAACAAAAAACTTAGATTTTGGAAAACTTCTTTTTATGGGGTATGTCTCAAAAAGTGATCGGAAAAAACTGATTGACAAGATTATTCTCTCATTAGAAAGAGAGTATGCGGAATTAAAAAAATTAAAGGAATCTATTGTTGCAGAAGAAGAGATAGCAACTCTTGAAAACTACCTTTTTACAGATATAGAATATGAGGAGAGAATTAGGAGATTAAATAACGGAAATGATATTTCTGAAAATATTAAGGAAATCAGCAAATTCACATTGGCTACTTTAGACTACGGAATTGATATGACTGTTTTTAACATTGAATGGTTTAAAAAACTAAAAAAGAAGGTGAAATAAGATGGATAATACAGATAAGATTAAACGGAATATTATTATATTTACGATTTTTAGTATATCCTGTGGCTGGATAGGATATCTTGTTGACAAATTCAATGGAGAAGCTCATTATGAAAATATCGGAACAACGACAAGTGAAGGCTCTTTAGGATTGCTTATCTGGCTAGTATCTCCATTAATCTGTACAATCCTTCTCCGTATTTTTGGAGGAGACGGATGGAAAAACTCAGGATTTTCTCCTAACTTTAAACACAATAAAAAATTATATCTGTTTAGTTTTCTAGTATATCCTGCTATTACTTTCATTGTCATATCATTGGGTTTATTAACGCAAAGTATGAGATTCACCAATGTGAGTATTGGGATTACTGCTTATACTGGAATTCTGCTTACACAGGTTGTATCTCAATTTATCAAAAATATATTTGAGGAATCTGTCTGGAGAGCCTATCTTACAAATCAGCTGTTAAAATTAAAGTTACCTGATTTGAAATTATATTTAACTGTAGGTTTTATCTGGTGGATTTGGCATTTGCCCTATATTATGATATTTCTATCTGAAAGTGAGATACAGAATGTTCTTCCGGTTGGAAGGCTGACATTTTTTGTTATTGGATTAATAACAGTTACATGTTGGACGGTCATGTATACAGAAGTTTTTAGGATTACTAGATCTGTATGGCCATCAGTTATTATGCATACTATGGAAGATGCAGTAATAAA
>JBGXYD010000014.1:0-16788 GCA_041815005.1 Leptotrichia sp.
TTGCTCTTAGAAATTTCTTTTTATACTAAGATAATACCAAAAAAATGAAAAAATTTCAAGTTTTTTTTTCTAATTTTCCGTAATTTCTATAAAAATAATAAATCCTGGCTAGCAGAAAAATTTTTCTATGTACAGTCTCCCTTTGGATGAAATCCTATATACACTATTATCTATATAGATAAATTTTCTTTTCATCGCAGTCCTTAAAATCTTTCTTAAAAAATTTTTCCTCCATCTTAAATGATAATCGATAGTACCTACGCCACATTCATCTTTTTCTTCAGCTGTATTTTCATGATTAATAATATGAATCAGTAATATTTTTATAGAAAATTCCAGTTTCTGGCTTAATCTTCTCCTAAAAATTGAAAGAAGCCCTTTCTTTGGTGAAAAAATCAACGTAACTGCAAATATAATTCCTATCATCACTGCAATTGTGCCTGCTATAGAAACATCAAATACCGTAGCTGTATAAAATCCTGTAACTGAAGCTACAATACTTATAAATATATTTAACATGAGTATCCAGGATAATCTGTCAGACAGAAGAAGGGAAATCATAGGCGGTCCTATCATAAATGCTATGACAAGGATAGAACCTGCAACTTCAAAAGATGTAACTGCTGTTACAGAGACCAATGTCATCAATATATAATGAATCAGTACAGGTTTCGTTCCTAAAGTTAATGCCAAAGCCTTATCAAAAGTGGACAGTTTAAGTTCCTTAAAAAATATTTTAACAAAAAGTACGTTTATTATTAAAACTGCAGATATTGAAATTCCACCTGTCGGAACACTTATGCCAAATACCGTTGTCCTGTCGAGTGGAACAAAAGCCAGTTCTCCCAATAACACTGAGTCTACATCCAGATGTATATTCTTTGCATATCTGGAAATAAGTATTACTGATATACTGAATAGCAAGGGAAATACTACTCCAATTGCAGCATCTTCCTTCAATAATCTTGTATTATTTAATAATTCAACTATATAGACTGTTATAATTCCCATAATTCCTGCTCCTATAAAAAGTAAGGGGGAATTTAACGTCCCTGCCACAAAAAAAGCTATTACAATACCCAGTAATACCGTGTGTGTTATCGCATCAGATATCATTGACATATTTTTCAGTACTAGGAATGTTCCTAAAAGAGAGCAGGAAATTGCAGTTAACACTGCAATAATCTGTATCTCAAATGATATATCCATAAGCTCCTACTCTCCTTTCTCATTACTGTATTTCAATTTTTCCTGACTGTTCAGCTGCTTCATGATAGTCTTTTTTTTGTTCCTGTTCTTTAAAATTTTAAATATAATTCCCCTTTTAGTGGAAAATAATATGCTGAAAATCACAATTATACTTATAACTACTACTATAACCGGCCCTGTAGGCAGATCTGATTCCTTTATGATTAAAAATGTCCCGATAAGACCTGAAACTCCTCCGAAAAAGCCTGCCAGCATGACCATAACGGATAATCTGTCTGTCCATTGTCTAGCTGCAACTGCAGGTGATATAAGTAATGCACTTACCAGTATAACTCCTGCAGCCTGAATACTGATCATTACTGTTGCTACAATAAGTATTGAAATAAACAGTTCCAGTTTTCTTCCAGGAAAACCTAAGGTTTCAGCAAATTCCCTGTCAAATGAAACTATCTTAAATTCCTTCCAGAATATAAATATTACAGCTAACAGTATAAATCCTATATAAAAAATCAGATTTACATCCTTTTCTGTAAAAGTAGATGCCTGTCCAAAAATAAACTTATTAAGTCCAGCCTTATTAGCTCCTGGAAGTCTGTTCAGATAAGAAAGAAGTACTAGCCCAAAACCAAAAAATACAGAAAGAATAAATGCCAGACCACTGTCAAACTTAATTTTAGTATATTTTTCTATAATATATATTATTCCTATGCATATTATTCCCGTAATCATTGCTCCTAATAGAAGTATCTCTATATTTTTAGAACCTGTCAGAAGAAATGCAATGCATATTCCCGGCAAGGAGGCATGGGAAACAGCATCTCCCAGAAGGCTCTGTTTCCTGAGGACTGCAAAGCATCCAAGCATTCCTGACAGTACTCCTAAGAGTATACAGCCAGCTGTAACAGTTCTGAAGGTGTAGTTATTGATTATAAGATCTAATGTGTTCACCTTAAACCTCCTTCTGAAAGGATCTGTTCCTATATGTTTTTTCTATATTTTCTTCTGTAAACACTTCCTCTACATTTCCTGTAGCAACAACTGACACATTTATGAAAATTACATGATCAAAATATTCCTTTACTGTCTGAAGGTCATGATGTACTGCTATAACTGTCTTTCCCTCGTCCCTTAACCTTTTCAGTATATTTACAATAGATTTTTCTGTCCTGCTGTCTACTCCCTGGAAAGGTTCATCCATAAAATATATTTCAGCTTCCTGTACTAATGCCCTCGCAAGAAATACTCTCTGCTGCTGTCCTCCTGAAAGCTGGCTTATCTGCCTGTCACTGAATTCTGACATTTCAACCATATCAATTGCTTTTCTTGTCTTTTCCTTATCTATTTTTTTTACTTTCTTAAGCCAACCTACTTTTCCATATCTCCCCATTTCTACAACATCAAATACTGTTGTGGGAAAATCCCAGTCAACACTTCCTCTTTGTGGGACATATGCAATCCTATTCCTTACTCTGTCATATTTCTCACCGTAGAAAGAAACTTCTCCTGTAACAGGTCTGACAAGATTCAGCATAGTCTTTATCAAAGTAGACTTTCCTGCTCCGTTAGGACCTACTATTGCCATAAGTACACCTTTTTTTATATTCAGTTCAATATCCCATAAGACAGGCGTTTCATCATATGCAACAGTAAGATCTTCTACTCTAATGACTACTTCCTCTCTGTCCTTATTTTCTTCTTTCTGTATCATTTCCTCAGATTTCTCCTTCATACTTTCTATTATTTATAATTATTTTAAGGCATTTACTATTGTATCAGCATTAGCTTTTACTGTCTTGATATATGTATCAGTATTATGCTCCTTATCTCCCAGAGAATCAGAATAAAGTTCTCCTCCTATTTTTACTTCCTTTCCTTTAGATTTTACAGCCTCCTGTAGTGCCTCGATACTTTTCTTAGGTACAGAAGATTCTACAAATATAGCTTTTATATCCCTTTTTACTATGAAGTCTGCCAGATCATTTATGTTCTTAGTCCCTGTTTCAGAATCTGTAGAAACCCCTTGTATAGCTTTTACTTCAAGACCGAACTGCTTTCCGAAATACCCAAAGGCATCATGAGCTGTTACAAGCACTCTGCTTTTCTCAGGAATTTCATTTATACTGCTTTTTATGTATGAAGTAAGTTCATCCAGCTCCATCTTGTATTTCTGTAAATTTTCCATATAATAGGCACTGTTTTCCTCATTAATCTTACTTAGTTCATCTGCCACTATTTCTGCTTCATTTTTCCATAATTCTGTATCAAACCATACATGCGGATCTGGTACATTTTCCTCTTCCATTACTATTTTACTCTTATCCAGCTTATCACCGACATTTATTATTTTTTTATTTTCCTTTTCCATCTTTTCAAATATTTCTGTCATCTTTCCTTCCAGATGAAGTCCACCATATATGACAATATCTGCTTCAGTAAGTTTCTTGATATCACCTGCTCCTGCAATATATAAGTGCGGATCTACTCCTTCACCCATTAATCCTGAAACTTCAACTTTATCTCCTCCTATTGTCTTGACCAGATCTGTCAGCATTGTTGTTGTAGTCACTATCTTTATCTTACCTATATCAGATTTTTTCTCTTCTCCATTTCCTTTGCTGTTTCCACATGATAATATCAACAGCATTAATATTCCTGCCATAATTCCTATTTTCTTTATTACTGCGAAATTCCTTCTTATATTTCCTAACAAATTCATAATCTTTCTCCTTTATAGTTATTCTTACTGGTATACTTCTTCAAAAAAAATTTCCTTTCTGTATACCTTTATTAACTCAGCAGCATTATAAGCTACTATTTTTACTTTTCCTGTATTGTTTGCTAGATATAAGGGTCCATTAAAGGGGTCTTTTTTTTCTATTTTATAACATTCTTTTATGCTTATGTTCAGCTCTTTTAAATAATCATACAGTTCGATATTTTCAGCTACATTCAATATTATTATTTCATCCTCTTCTTCCGCTTCCGATAACTTGATTATATTTTTTTCGTTAAACTCCCTGCTATCATATAATATTGGGTTACCATGAGGACATTCCTTAGGATAAAATAAAAACTTTTCTAATTTCCTTAGCAGTTTCTCACTTGTAACATGTTCAAGCTTTTCCGCTTCCTCATGTATCTCATCTTTATCAAATCCTAGCTTTTCCACTAGAAATACCTCCCATACCCTGTGTTTCCGTATAATATCCATAGCTACAGAATTTCCTTTTTCAGTCAGCTTCACATTCCTTCCATCTAGGACAAGATAATCTTCGTTAGATAGCTTCTTTATCATTTCACTTACGGAAGCAGGGGAAATATTAAGATATTCAGCCAAACTTTTATTTGAATATTGCTTTTTTTTCTTTAATGTATATATCCCTTTTAAATAATCCTCTATATTCCGGCTCATTATTCTCCTTTCTTTTTAGACCTGCCTAATCTATTTTTAGGTTAACCTAACTTATAAAACAAATATATCACTTATTTTTTCTTTTGTCAATAATAATTTTCTCTCATAATAAAAAAAACTGCTTAAAAGATAGCAAACGTATGCAATATCCATTTAGAAACAGTTTTTTTATTGTATATAGTATTTTATGCAACCACAAAGCATATAAAGGATATTAAATAAGCTTTATTCAAATACTTCAACAGCATTTGTAACTTCTTTCCCCAGTGCAACATTTAAAGCAACTATTGCCACTTCCAGCTGTTTTTCATCAGGTTCGCTAGTGGTAATTTTTTGAAGAAGCATTCCTGGTTTTGCAATTAAAGCTGCAAAAAAATTGTTTAAATGATAACTGGTCCATCTTTGAAGTTCATAGGAAATTCCTGCCACCAACGGCACAAAGAGAATTCTTGTTATCAACTTATATATTACAAGCAAAAAAACATTACTTGGTAATGTAAAAAATAATGAGAAAATCAAATCTACAGTTGAAAATACAAATATGCTTATAAACATTACAAGAAGAAGAAAACTTGTTCCACATCTTGGATGAATTCTTGTACATTCCTTAGCATTTTCAGGAGTCAGTTCCTTTTCTAGCTCATATGCCATTATGCTTTTATGTTCAGCACCATGATATTCAAACACTCTTTTTATATCCTTAAAAAATGAAATTCCCCAAATATATCCAAGGAACAGTATTAACCTTATTACTGCTTCCATTATATTTGATGCCATTCTGTTATCCTTAAAAAATGTTCCTCCTATAAATGAAGGCAAAGCCATAAATATTCCTACTCCTAGCAAAATTGAAACTGCAACTGTTCCCTTTACTTCCTTGTCACTAAGTTTTTCCTCCTCTAATCCCGCCTGATTTGATGCAAAAATAAGCTCTTTTGTTCCTATTACCATGGCATCATATAATGCCAGAACCCCTCTTATAAAAGGAATTTTTAACCATTTGTTATTTTTCTTTTCAAGATCTATCTTTTTGTACACTATACTGCCGTCTGTCTTCCTTACGGCTGTGGCAATTGCCTTAGGACCTCTCATCATAACTCCTTCTACTACAGCCTGCCCTCCAACAACTATTTTTTCTTCCATTTTTCCTCTCTTTCCTTATCCTTATATATAATCTCTGTCTAATGTCGCCTTATTCTTTAGCCGTTTTAGAGCCTTATATATATTATCTGCTTTAAATTTACTTATTCCTTTTATATTTGAAAACTTTTCAGGGGTAGCCAGCAATATCATTTGCACATCTGTAAGCTCTCCTGTTATAAGTTCCACATCCTTTTTAGTTATTTTGTTTATACTACTAAGAAGGCTATATCCTCTAGACTTTACCACTTCATCCAGACTAATTTCCTTAAGATTATATCCTAGTATATTTACTATATTTTCATCTTCCAGAAGTTCCTCTTTAGAGAGGTTCCTAAGATTTTCTTCGACTTTTTCAGCCTTTTCCTTATCAATCTTATAATCTTTTATGAAGTTAATAAAACTTTCCTCTTTCCATAACATTATTTCCTCATATTGAAGCTTAACTAGCCTAGATTCTGTACCAAGTTCTGCCATATATTCATTCAACTCCTCCGACATTTTGAAAAGTAACCCGTACATTCTTATCACTTCAACCACATCATATAGAGTAACCACATTGTCAAATTCCAGAAGAGACAAGTTTGCCCACCCTTTTTCTATTCCAGTAGAATATTTCTCCAAGGCAGTTATCGCCTGAGATGCTTTTACTAGAAGATTACTGAGGTCATTTAAGGAATATGTAAAGTCTCCCTTATAAATAGTTATCCTATTTCTTCTTTCAGATACTGCAATAACCAAATTTCCCTTCTGTTTAGCTATCCTGTGGGCAGCCTGATGCCTTGTTCCACTTTCATCAGTTTTTATGTTTACATCAGGTTGAAGCTGGATATTGGCTCCATATATTGTCTTTATATTTTCTGAAACTATTATTGCTCCATCCATTTTGGACAGTTCATATACCTTCTGGGGAGTATAATGGGTATTCAGTTCAAACCCTCCCCTCATAACATCTGCAAGAGATTTTGGATCCCCCAGTACTATTATTGCACCGAGATTTGCCTCCTGAATACGTTCTATGGCAGCCCTTAAAGGCTTACCTGGCGCTATAATTGAGAATACATGCTCAAGTATCTGCTTCTTTGTTATTTTATCCTTTTTCACTTATTTCACCCTTTCAACCAATTCACTTATATTACTGATATAATTTAACTTTATTTTTCTCTTCTCTTTTTTTAGATCGGATTCATGGCTCTTAGGGAGATAAACTCCTGTAAAACCTAGCTTTTCCAATTCATTTATCCTATTTTTTATGAACGAAACCTTTCTTACTTCTCCCCTTAATCCAAGCTCCCCTATGGCAGCTATCTTTTGACTGACAGGAACTTTTTTTATGGAAGAAAGAAGAGAAAAAACCACTGCAAGATCCGAACTCCTGTCATTTAGCTCAATTCCCCCTGGAATATTTATATATATGTCCTTAGAATTAACATCCATATCCAGGGAACGGGAAAGCACCGCACTCAATATCTCCACCCTGTTTCTATCATACCCCTCCACTGTACGCCTGGGCATCCCGAAGTTAGGCATCCCCAATAGTGACTGAACTTCAAAAAGAAATACTCTACTCCCTTCAAATATGGGAACAATGATACTGCCTATATTTTTTTCATCCCTATCACTTATAAAAAATTCTGATGGATTTTTAACTTCACTTATCCCTGTTTCCTTCATATCAAATATAGAAATTTCATTGGTTGAACCATATCTATTTTTTATGGATCTTACAATCCTATAGTAGCTATTTTCCTCTCCTTCAATTTGAAGAACTGCATCCACCATATGTTCCAGCAGTTTAGGTCCCGCAAGTTTTCCATCTTTAGTTATATGACCTACAATATAAAAGGCTATCTCATTCTTTTTAGCCATCTCGATAATCTTTAAGGTTGTTTCACGTATCTGGGTGACACTTCCAGGAATGGAATTGACATTTTCAGAATAAAGGGTCTGAATAGAGTCTATCACTACAATTCTAGGCTTTTCCTTCAAAACCGCAGCTTCTATTTTTTCTATATTAGTATCATTAATGATATAAAGATTCCCACTATTGACATTTATCCTTTGAGCCCTCTGTTTTATCTGTCTTGGAGATTCTTCTCCCGACACATAGAATACACTTCCTATTTTTGAATATTCTTCAGAAAGTTGTAAAAGAAAAGTAGATTTACCTATTCCTGGGCTTCCTGTTATGAGAACAACTTCCCCCTTTATAAGTCCACCTCCAAGAACTCTGTCAAACTCCTCATAAGTGGTTACCATTCTAAATTCCTTCTCTATTTCTATATCACTTATTTTACTTATAGAAATATCTTCTGATTTGATATCCTTAAATGCCTTCTTTATGTCCACTTCCTCCTCAAAAGTTCCCCATGAATCACAATTTGGACATTTTCCAAGCCATTTTTGAGAATTATAACCACACTCTGAACAGATGTACCTAGTTTTATCATACTTTCCTTTTAATGTTGCCATAGTTTAACTCTCCTTTTGATTATAATTCCATTTGATTTACCTTTTCAATCAGCTTTTTCTCCACATTTTCTGGAACAAACATTTTTAAATCCCCCTTATTCTGAGCTATTTCTTTAACAAGGCTGGAGCTCAAGTATAAATATTCTCTAGAGGCACTTAAAAATACTGTTTCAAAATCACTTTTTGCCAGCGTCTTGTTTGTAAGTGCAAATTGAAGCTCATATTCGTAATCCGATAGGGCTCTTAACCCTCTAACCAATATATCCACTCCTTCTTCCTTCATAAAATCTACAAGAAGTCCATTAAACACCTTTATTTCTCCATTGATCTTTTCAGTTTTCAGTATCTCTTTTATCATATCTACCTTTTCTTCATCAGTAAACCATCCCTTGCTTTTGAAGGAATTTTTAAAAATACCTATAATAAGCCTGTCAAACAGCTGTGAAGAACGTCTGATTATGTCAATATGCCCTTTTGTTACTGGGTCAAAACTACCCGGATACAATGCTGTCTTTTTCATATTTTTTCCCCTTTTCTTTATTTATTTTTTTCTATAAAATCTAATGCATTTTTAGCAGCATTTTTCTCTGCTTCCTTCTTACTTTTTCCTACTCCCCTTCCAATTGTTTCCCTATTGAGGTTTACCGAAACTTCAAACACCTTGTCATGGTCAGGTCCTTTTTCAGATGTCAGCACATACTCGGGAATCTTCTTATACTTACTATGAAAAATTTCCTGAAGAAGTGTCTTATAGTCCCCTGTCCCCGCAATATCATCTATGTTGTCAATTTTATCAAGTAAGAGATTCAGTGCTATTTCTTTAGTTGTATAATAGTCAGAATCCTTTAGGATGGCTCCTATAAGTGCTTCAAAGGCATCCCCTAAAATAGACTTTCTGTCTCTTCCCCCCGACATTATCTCCCCATTACTTAGGTAAAGATAACTGCCCAGTTCCAAATCCCTTGCAATAAGAGAAAAAACTGGCTCACTTATTATCTGACTCTTGAGCTTTGCTAAATCCCCTTCCTTTTTCTTATCACCCAAACCATATATATGCTCCGTTACTATAAGGTTTAATACAGCATCACCCAGAAATTCTAATTTTTCGTTGTTAAAATTTTTATACTGGTTCTTTTCATTGGCGTAAGATCTATGGGTCAATGCTTCAGATAGAAGTTTTTCATTCTTAAATTTATAGTTTATCTTTTCCATTAGACTAGCTGGATTTTCAGGTTTTACCATTAATAAAATACTCCTTTTTTATTTTTCAACTTTTTCATACTTTCAAATTTTATTAATATTATTTCAAATACCAGGAATTTATAAAAAGGCTGTTTCAAAATCATATAAATATTTTCAAACAGTCCTTTTTATCACATTTCTGTAAATTATCCCCTATATTTTTTAAATGCAAGGACAGCATTATGTCCACCAAATCCAAAAGAATTAGATATTCCTATATTTATTTCTTTTTTTACTGCTTTATTCGGTGTGTAATCCAAATCACATAATGGATCAGGATTTTCATAATTTATTGTTGGAGGTACTACTCCTTCAGAAATAGCAAGTGCTAAAAATGCTGCCTCTACTCCACCTGCTCCACCTAATAAATGTCCAGTTGCACCTTTTGTAGAGCTTATCGATACTTTGTATGCATGTTCCCCAAAAATAGTTTTTATTGCTGCTGTTTCACTTTTATCATTTGCTGGTGTTGAAGTACCGTGAGCATTTATATAATCTACTTCTTCAGGTTTAACATTTCCTTGTTCTAGTGCCATTTTTATTGCTCTAGCTGCTCCTTCTCCATTTTCTGATGGTGCTGTCATATGATAAGCATCTCCTGTTTCTCCATACCCAATTACTTCAGCATATATTTTCACTCCTCTAGCTTTTGCATGCTCTAATTCTTCAAGAATTAATACACCTGCTCCTTCTCCTAGTACAAATCCATCTCTATCAGCTGTAAAAGGTCTTGAAGCATTTTTTGGATTTGGATTACTCGACATTGCTTTCATATTAGAAAAACCAGCTATTGCCGATGGAGTGACAGTTGCTTCTGTTCCTCCAGCTATCATTACATCTGCTTTGTTTAAGGCTATTGTTTGAAAAGCATCTCCAATAGAGTTATTTCCTGCTGCACAAGCAGTAACTATTGTTTTATTTGGTCCTTTTGAACCTACATATATCGATGCATTTCCAGAGGCCATATTTGTTATTGCTGCTGGTATATAAAAAGGAGATACTTTTTTAGGTCCTTTTTCTACTAATTTTCCTACTTCTTGCTCGATTATTTCTAATCCACCTATACCTGAACCTATTATAGTTCCAACTCTATCAGCATTTTCTTCAGTAATTTCAAAATTTGCATCTTTTAAGGCTTCTTTAGTCGCTGCTATTGCAAATTGTGAAAATCTTCCCAGTTTTTTTAATTCCTTTTTTTCAATATGTTCTTCAGGAACAAAATCTTTTACTTCTGCAGCAATATGTACAGTATGTTCTGATGTATCAAAAGCTGTAATCCTATCTATTCCACATTCTCCATTTATAAGAGCTTTCCATGTTTTTTCTTTTCCACTACCAAGTGGAGTGATTAATCCTATTCCTGTAACAACTACCCTTCTCATTTATACACCTCTCAATTTGTTTTTTAATATATTATCTAAATTATCCCTTTTCTATATATTTCATCAAAACTACTTAAAAACTGATTACAAGATAATTCAAACCTATATTTATACATTATACTAATTTTTTTGATTTTTTTCAATAAAAAATGGGGGAATCCCCCAATATTTTATTATTTATTGCCAAGTTGTGTTATTTTGACTCAATATATTCAATAACATCTTTAACAGTTTTGATTTTTTGTGCATCCTCATCAGGTATTTCAACATCAAACTCTTCTTCAAAAGCCATTATTAATTCCACTGTGTCTAAAGAATCTGCTCCTAAATCATCTATAAAAGATGCATCTTCTGTTACTTGAGCTTCGTCTACTCCCAATTGATCCACAACTATTGATTTTATTTTTTCCAGCATGTTAATGCCACCTCCATTTTTTATTTTACAAGCTATTATATCAAAAGAATTAAAAAAATGCAACACTTTTTAAATAACTTGCGTTATATAGTTATTCTTCTTAGAACTTAATATATTTAAAGAGAGCTAATTTCTTCAACTAATTCTATATTTATTACTTCAATATTCTTATCTATTTTTTTTATAAGAGCACTTAAAACTTTACCAGGACCTATTTCATATATTTTAGTTACCCCTTCTTTTTTTAGCCTTTCTACTGTATCCACCCATTTTACAGGACCGAAAGTTTGCCTATAAAGCTCTTCCCTTATTTCCCCTGAAGTATTCAAAACCTCTGCTGTGGTATTAGCAATAATAGGTACTAAAGGTTCCCTCCAGCTATAATTTTCAAATTCCTTTTTCAGAATATCTGCCACAGGTTTCATGAGGGAAGAATGAAAAGGTCCTGAAACTGCAAGAGGTATCAATCTTTTAGCCCCCTTTTCCTTAAATACATCAAGAGATTTTTCCAAAGCTTCCTTTTCTCCAGCTATGACTGTCTGTCTCGGCTCATTGTAATTGACTGGCTCAACAACTCCTTCTATACCTTTACATATTTCCTCTATATCTGATGATGAAAGCCCTAATATAGCCGCCATACTTCCGTCTATTTTGGCTTTTCCCATAATTTTACCCCTTTGGGAAATAAGTTTTAATGTTTCCTTTTCCGTAAGCACACCTGTTGCATAAAGGGAACTGTATTCCCCCAAACTATGACCCGCAACATAATCTGCCTCTATTCCCTTTTCCTTAAGGAGTTTTGTTAAAATAACTGAAACAAGTGCAATTCCAGGCTGTGCATATTCTGTATTCTTTAGTTCTTCCTCAGTTCCTTCAAAAAGAACCCTTTTTAGCTCATTGTTATTAATGTTTTCAAAAATTCCGTCAATTAATTCCTTATTTCCCAAATCTACTTCATCATATAGTTTCTTTCCCATTTCAGGGTATTGTGTACCCTGACCGGGAAAAACAAAAGCTATTTTTGACATATTTATCTCCCTTTATTCCTTTATCTCTTCTGCTTCTTGAATTTCTTCTTCCTTTGCATTATCTGGTTTTACGGAACTCTTAAAAATGCTGCCTTTTTTCTTTTCTCCTTTGACTTTCCTTTCATTAAGTCCCAATGCCAAAATAACTATACCTCCTGTCAACATCGCTATTGGAAATCCCTTGTTAAAATATTCCCCCAAAAACCTTTGGAGATATAGATATATTCCAATTGCCAGAACAAACCACCCTATATTTTTCTTCTTTGCAAGGAAAAATATCCCTATTCCAATAATCATTATCTGGTAATTAAAAATATATTTCATTACACTTTCTGATAAAAATTCAGGAAATATAGATTGTATCGCATAAAATATACTTATTACAATTATTATACTTCCCCATGCTATCTTTTTGTTCATATTACTCCATCCTTTCCAAAATTTTTTATTATATTTTATTTATTTGGACCACTCAAACAGAATAGAACCATAAGTCAGCCCTCCTCCAAAGCCGGTAGCCACTATTTTATCCCCCTTTTTAATTCTACCTTCCTTCACCGCCTCATCTAGGGCGATAGGAATTGTTGCTGCCGAAGTATTTCCATATTTATCAAGATTAACATA
This sequence comes from Leptotrichia sp., assembly GCA_041815005.1. Lineage (GTDB taxonomy): Bacteria > Fusobacteriota > Fusobacteriia > Fusobacteriales > Leptotrichiaceae > Leptotrichia_A. The sequence continues at coordinate 12,925 of JBGXYD010000014.1, forward strand.
AAACTTATCCATCGGTTGCTTAAATCTCTTTGATATGGACTCTATTATACGTATATTTGCCTGGTGAGGGATAAAAAGATCCACATCATCAGCTGTAATTCCTGATTGATTTAACACATCCTCTACTGTTTCAGGAAACACTCTTACAGCAAACTTAAATATTTCCCTTCCATTCATTTTTAAATAATTATCCCGCTTTTCTATAGTTTCAGGAGTAACTGGCATTTTGGAGCCACTGGAAGGAACACTTAATTCTGAAGCTCCCGAACCATCAGCAGTCAAATGTATGCTCATATGTCCTCCTGCCTCCACTTCTCCCAAAACTACAGCACCTGCACCATCTCCAAACAATATGCAAGTACCCCTGTCTTCCCAGTCTATGACACTTGACATTATTTCTGATCCTATAACCAGCACCTTTTTATATATTCTCGCCCTTATAAAGCTATAAGCCACAGAATATGCGTATACAAATCCTGTACATGCAGCTGATAAATCAAAGGCAGCCGCCTTTAATCCAAGTTTATGCTGAACTACTGCCGCTGACGATGCCGCCACATGGTCAGGTGTCATTGTTGCCACTATAACCAGTTCTATTTCACTTTTATCTATTCCAGAATCTTCAATAGCCCTTTCTCCCGCCAACGCAGCTAAATCCGATGTTGCCTGAGAAGAGTCCGCTATTCTTCTTTCCCTTATACCCGTTCTTGTCCTTATCCATTCGTCATTTGTATCAACCATTTTTGACAAATCATCATTTGTCAAAACTTTTTCAGGAACATACGAACCTGTTCCCAATATTCCTACCTTCAATATTTTCACCTCAAATATTTATTTTCTATTTTTACTTAACTATATGAAGTTTATCATAATTTATTAAAAATTACAACATATAAAAAAGCAAGACCTGTTTTAAATCTTGCTTCTATGTTATTCAGAATCCGTTGTTGAATCATCTGCAGTTAATACTTGTCTTCCCCTGTATATTCCAGTCTCTAGATTAAGTCTATGAGGTCTTCTTACTGTCCCGTCAGCTTCCACTATAATATTTGGAGCTGAAATCCCATCATGTGATCTTCTCATATTTCTTTTTGCCTTTGAAGTTCTTTTCTTAGGTACTGCCATTATTATCTACTCCTTTCCAATAATTCAGTATTTATAAGCATCATAAGCTTTTATATAATTTATACAAGACATTATAATAAATAACTCCACTTTTGTCAAGTACTTATTTTTCCAACTGAAAAATTTTCTTATAACTCATCCATTTTCAAGCCACTCTATAAGATTACGAAATATTTCTACCTTCCTAATTTGCTGAAGATATCTTAAATCAATATATTTTTTTGACTTAATATGATAAAAAAATTCAGAATCCCATAACTCCGTCTGAATAAATCCTTCCTCAGGGGTATATTTAAAAAAAAGGTATTTATCCAGATTTACCCTGAAATATTTCAGCTTGGCAAAGCAAAGCTGATATTTCCTGGATATAATTTCAAGCATATTGTTGTTTAAAATAAATTTATGGGAAAAATACATACGTTCAGGGGTATTATTCTTGGAACATACCCACTGTCTTCTCGGGTTGATTTTTAAATCATATTTTTTTATAAATTTCAACTTTTCGTCAGTTAGTTCACTTTTAAGTATTTCCTGAAGCTCAAGCAATTTTTCTTCTCTCATAAAAAAGCCTCCATTTACTGTTTAGTTAATATTTATCCAGTTCTTTGTCATTTAATTATTGGATTTACTGTTTTCGTATTTCTTTCTGTCATTGGCATTTAAATATTTCTTTCTAAGCCTTATATGATTAGGTGTTATTTCAACCAGCTCATCATCTTCTATGTATTCCAGTGCAAGTTCCAAAGTAAATACTTTAGGTGGAGCTAACTTTAAGGCATCGTCACTTCCTGCAGCCCTCATATTTGTAAGTTTTTTCCCTTTGCATACATTTACTACAAGATCGTTCTCCCTTGAATGCTCCCCTACAATCATTCCTTCATAGACCTCTACTCCTGCATCAATAAAGAGTATTCCCCTAGGCTGTAAATTATTTAGGGAATATCCTATACTTGTCCCTGCCTCCATTGAGATAAGAACTCCCCTTCTACGCCCTGTGATATCTCCCTTATACGGCTCATATTCAAAAAAGGAGTGATTGAGAATCCCTGTTCCCCTAGTTTCCGTCAAAAATTCGTTGCTAAAGCCTATAAGCCCCCTTGAAGGCACCTTGAACTCAAGCCTTGTATATCCGTCACTTCCCTGGTTCATATTCATCATTTCACCTTTTCTAAGTCCAAGTTTTTCTATAACAACCCCTACAAATTCATCAGCAACGTCTATTATTGCAAGTTCCACAGGCTCCATCTTTAATCCATTTTCCTCCTTATAGATAACCTCTGGCTTTGAAACTGCCACCTCATATCCTTCACGACGCATATTCTCAAGTAAAATAGATAACTGAAGCTCCCCTCTTCCCTTCACTATAAAGGAGTCCGGTGAATCAGTCATTTCAAGTTTCATACTTACATTATGATTTACTTCCTTAGTAAGTCTTTCAAGTAAATTTCTTGATGTTATATATTTACCGTCTTTTCCTGCAAAAGGTGAGTCGTTTACCGAAAAAGTCATAGCTAAAGTAGGCTCATCAATATCTATTAAGGGAAGTGCCCTCGGATTTTCCCTTTCTGCAACAGTTTCCCCTATATCTATCTTTTCAATACCTGCAATAGTAACTATATCCCCGGCAGATGCCTCTTCCATTTCAATTTTCTTAAGGCCTTCGTATCCATAAATTCTGGAAACTTTTCCATTTATGATATCTCCATTTCTTTTTATTAGAGTGATTTCCTTGTTTTTAGAAATTTTCCCGTTGTATATCCTTCCTGTCCCCAGTTTTCCAACATATTCATCGTATTCAGTATTAGTAACAAGCATTTGCAATGGCTCCTCTGGATTTCCTTCAGGATCGTCCACATGCTTTAAAATCATATCGTATAAAGGCTTCATATTTTTATCTTCATCATTTATATCTGTTTTTGCAAATCCATTCTTAGCCGATGCATACACCACCGGAAAATCAAGCTGTAGATCATTTGCCCCAAGGTCCACAAATAAATCAAAAACCGTATCCACCACTTCATCAGGGCTAGAATTAGGCCTATCTATTTTATTTATTACTACAATGGGTCTTAACCCATGATCTAAAGCCTGCTTTAACACATATTTCGTCTGGGGCATTATTCCTTCAAAGGCATCCACCAAAAGAAGAACAGAATCTACCATTTTCAATATCCTCTGAACTTCTCCCCCAAAATCTGCATGACCAGGAGTATCCACAATATTTATTTTGTAACCTTTGTAATGAAAAGAGGCGTTTTTCGAAAATATCGTTATCCCCCTTTCCTTTTCAAGGTCATTGCTATCCATTACTCTTTCATCCACCTTCTCATGGTCTCCAAATGTTCCCGACTGTTTCAATAGTGCATCTACTAAAGTTGTCTTACCATGATCTACATGGGCGATTATTGCTATATTTTTAATTTTATTACTCATTTTACCTAAACTTATCTCCTTAATCTATTCAAATTTTTAATATATTATATCACAACATTATTTAAAATAAAAATTATATTTCTTATTTTTTAAATTTAAGCCAAATTCAGAAGCAAAAACATCAATATTTCCTGCCATTCTTTCAGGTCTTACCTATTTTAAAATTTCTACTGCTACTTTCTTCCATCTTTTCAAACTATATGGTAATCTTAAAAATTTTTCTTGCCATTTATATTTATAACAATTTTTATATTAAGTATACTAACTTAATACAGATAAATATTAATGTCCCATCAAACATAACAA
>JBGXYD010000015.1:0-18381 GCA_041815005.1 Leptotrichia sp.
TGTTATCATGTTCTTTACATAGTCAGCATGGCCCGGACAGTCAACGTGTGCATAGTGTCTTGCCTCAGTCTGGTACTCAATGTGAGATGTATTGATAGGTATCCCTCTTTCTCTTTCTTCAGGTGCCTGGTCTATATTTTCAAAATCCACTTTCTCTGCTAGCCCTTTTTCTGATAATACTTTTGATATAGCAGCTGTTGTAGTCGTCTTACCGTGATCCACGTGTCCTACCGTTCCTACGTTTACATGTGGTTTACTTCTCTCAAATTTAGCTTTTGCCATTTCTTTCTTTCCTCCATATAATTATTTTTTAATGATTATAGCACATCTGAAGAAAAAAATCAACACCAAAAAACTGCCCTGTATACCAAGGCAGCCTTTACTAAATCTATGCTAGATTTTTTAATTTGCTATATTGCCATATTTAATGTAGAAGTACAAATATTGTGCCGCTTGTCGGACTCGAACCAACCACCTACTGATTACAAGTCAGTTGCTCTACCAGATGAGCTAAAGCGGCAACTAGAATTATTATATATTCTTTTTTATGTTTTGTCAATTTTTTTTTAGTTTCTAAAGATAATTTATAAATCACAATAGTAAATATGTAAAAAAATGGTATAATTTTTGTAATTATAATGTTATTATTTATAATAAAATTTCAACTAAAAAAGAGGTGCTGATATGTCTGATATAGAGAATATCCCAAACTTTAATAGTAATGACCAAAATATATATAAACAGAAGGAGAGTCAAAAGGAATACAAAGAAAATGTGAATAAGATTTCTGAAAAGAAAGAGATAAAAAAAACTATAAGTATGATGCATTTATAAGCTATAGACACGTAAAGCCTGATTCCATTATTGCTTCCAAGCTACAGGCTATGATAGAAAGTTTTAAAATTCCTAAATTTATAGAAACTGAAAATCCCAATAGGCAATTTAGAGTATTCAGGGATAGGGATGAACTGACTACATAAGGATTTAAGTACGATGATTAAGGAGGCTCTTATGGATTCAGAGTTTCTTTTAGTAATATGTTCTAAAAGAACTCCACTTAGCCCATGGTGTACTAAAGAAGCTAGAGAATTCAGAAAAACCCACGATGATAGCAAAATTATCCCTGTTTTAATAGAGGGGGAGCCTGAAGAATCCTTCAATGAAGAACTTAAGAGCCTCAAAATGACGGTTATTACTTCGGAAAATAGCCAAGAAGAAAAAGAACTTCAAGTATTGGCGGCAGATATACGTCCTGAGGGTACAAAAGAACTCACCTTTGAAGGATATGAAACTCTTGAAAAGACTGGAAATACGGATCTTGAAAAATTTACGAAGGAATCCCTTTCGATTTTACGAAAAACTGAAATATATAGAATAATGGCATCTATATTAAATATAAGCTATGGCGACTTAAAATTACGGCACAGGGAGAGAAAACTCAGAAGAATTATACACATTTCCCTCTTTTCAGCTTTAGTTATGCTAATTTTTGGAATATGTGTAACTTCCCTATATATAAAATCTATCATTTCTGAAAGAAAGGCAAATGAACAATCCTCCCTCATGACATTAAATATGGCCGACAATGCAAACGAAGAGGGAAATAGGCTTCTTTCCCTTCTTATTTCAGAAGAAGCATTAAAAAATATCTCTCCAAAAACGAAACAGTATAATAAAATCATGGCACAATATGAAAGGGTGTTAAACGATTCCCTTTTGGCGTTACCTTACTCCAGCCAGTTTATGTTCAATACCGAAAGCCAGTATTCCTTTTTTGCCCTTAGTAGTGACGGTAAATGGATAGTAAGCAACGGACCCTTAAATTCTGCACTTGTATTTAGCCTCGAAAATGGAGTTCTTTTAAAATCCATTGATTTTGATTCTCCTGTAACAGCCTTATCAGTTTCTCCTGATAATAAGACTATATTTGCAGGAACATCCGACGGAAAGCTTTTTTCAATAAACACAGCAGGCTATTCCCTCCAAAAAATTTCAGAAGATAGGAATAACCCTGTTACAGGACTTTTGGTTTCTCCTGATGGTAAATATCTATATACAAGGAAAGGTGCTCTTACTTTAGAAATTTTCAATGTTTCTTCGGGAAAAAGTCTTTCTTCAGTGGTATTTGAAAAGGGGAACACCATAAAATCCTTTAGGATAAATCCCCTTACAAATAATTTCTTTATAATAATGGGGAATAATTCTCTAGCTGAGTACGATGTTCAAACAGGAAAACTTATAAGGTCTTTTTCTGAACCTACTGGAGAAGAAGTCTTTTTTTCAAGGATAATGAGTATATCCAAAAACGGAATTCTTGTTTTTTCAGATTTAGATGGAGAAAATTATAAAATTGTGGTAAAAAACTTAAACACTGACCAGACAAATGAAATATCAGGTCTTTTTTCCCCGACGGCTTCTATCCAAATTGATAGAAATGGAAAGTATCTTTATATAAGCGAAAAGAAAAAGTCTATTTCAAAATACGATATTTCCAACTTATCTGAAGGGGAACAGATAAATAAAAAGGAACGTGTAACATATTATAGTACTATTTCAGATAGATTTATCAAAAATCTTCTCATAAATCCTGAAGGTACAAACCTTGCTGTAATAATGGATAATAACCATATGGAAGTATTTGAAGGGATACGGGATTCCTTCTCGCCCGTAATCCACAAAAGTGATTTAGGTAAATCTTCTTCTGAAGTAATACTATCGGAGTTTTCTCCTGATGGAGAAAAAATAATACTTTCAGTCCTTAATGGCTCCATAAAGGTTATAAGTTCTAAATCTTCTTTAGAAAATACGGTTCTTAATGGAGAAATTATTGGAAACTCAAGGGACAAGAGCAATCTACTGGTATATAACGGAGAAAGCCTTTTAAAATATAGCTTTAAGGATAATAAGATTACCGATATGGGAAAACCTGCCAAAGAATTTTTTCATATGTATGGGATATTTTCTGCAAATAATGATGTTTCTTTAGTTGCATTATCAAGTCCAGGTGGTTCTTCAGCAGATGTCTTTGATGTAAAAAGTAAGAGCCGCATATATTCAACTAAGTCACACAATGTCCCTTATGGTCACCTTCCTTTTTTAAAGAAGGCTGATTTCAGCATGGACGGGAAACTATTATTTACACTGGGTCCTGACGATTCACTTTTTGTATCGGATTCAAAGACTGGAAATTTCCTATTTTCCCTTAAAAATAAAGAAAAGGTTGGAGCTACAGGATTTATATTAAGTCATGATGATTCTTTTGTAGCTATAAACTACTCACAGGGAAAAGCACTAGTTTTCTCCCTCAAAACTAGAAAAGTCGTGAAGGAAATAGAGGGGGAGGTTCTTTTTATCGACAGTAGAGAAAACAGTATAAAGGGGATATACGGACAACATGGAAGTCAGCTTTTCCATTATACCAATGAGAAAAAGCCTATCCATTATATAAACACCAGAGAAAGGTCTGGAAAAAGAAATATCTTCCTTAACAGGGAAAGTGTCTCTTCAGACGGAAAATATCTTATAATAAATGTTGTCAACAGCGACACTATTATTATTAATCTTGCTACCGGAGAAAAGGTCAGAACTTTAAGAACCGAAAGGGAATTTAATGACAGCATACCTGTAATTAGTTTAGATGGTACAAAGGCTGCCTATAACTTTAACAAACATAAATTCATAGTTACAAACATTTATTCTGTACAGGAACTTTCAAAAATGGTCGAAAGTAAATTGAAGGGACGTAAAATAACAGAGGAAGAACTTAGCTCTATAGGAAGGAGAGAATAACTTATGAAAAATAAACTGAAGTCCGTCAAATATTTTCTTAATAATAATTCGTGGATTCTATATATTACAGGCTTTATACTTAGTCTAGTGGGAAGTTTTCAGGTTTATCACGGAAAATTTGATAATATTCTAAAGGAATTTTCTGTAATAGTTATTTCTGTACTGAAATTATTTCTATTTTCTCCTACAGAAGGATTTCTTAACCCACAGCCTTTGGCATATGAGCTGGCAGTATGGATTGCTCCTGCAGGAACAGTTTTAGCCTCTTTTTCTGTATTTAAGCGGCTTTATACTGCTATAACATTGAAAATAGGTCATTTTAACCGAAAACATATCATTGTTATGGGTCTTAATGACTACAGTATGATATTTATGAAAAATTTCAAAAATTCATCTACCAAAAAAAAGCTTCTCTGTGTTCTTCCTGAAACTACAGGAGCAACGGAAATTGAAAACCTCCACAGGAAGGGAATTCTTACTGCCACTATTGACTATGTGTCTGGAAATTCTGAAAAGAATATAAGGACAGCAAAAGAATTTAACTTCTCCTCTGTAGATACTATCCTGTGTTTTCATCAAGAGCCTAGAAACTACGGCTATGTCAAAATTATTTCTGAATTGATTGAACCCAAAAAAACATTGATGTATATATATGTATAAAAAGTAAGAGAATTCAAAATATGGCTCAACATGAAATGGATAAAATCTCTTTTTTTGATATTCATTACTTTAATATTTTTGACTTAATTTCCAATGATCTTGTAAATAATAAAAAATTTAAATTTTACTCCACAGAAGGGCTTAAAGCTGATTGGAATAACCATACCTTAAACTCTACGGAAGATATTTCAGACCTTATCGGCATTCCCCATATTCTCCTCATAGGATTTTCAGAGTTCGGAAAAAGTATCATCGGAACTGCCAGCAACCAATCAGTAATTAATGTTAAAAAAAATATGCAAATTACTGTAGTGGATTTGAGGGCAAATAGCCTTATTGATGAATATAGAAGTGGAATAAGAGGACTTGATAATGTTATGGATATAAATATCATTCATGGAGATATTATGTTACAATCTGTACAGGAAAAAATATTGAAAATTCACTCAAGAAATCCGTTTACATCAATTGTATTCGCTACTAAGAATACTTTGCCAAATTTGGTATTTCTTGACTTGGTAGGCGATATTCTCTGTACTGTACCCGTGGCACTTTATTGTGAAAATCTTCAGGAAATAGGTCCTTTGGTGGAGGCAGTCAGAGGAAAATACACTTCACTTACTGTTTTTGGACAGCTTCCCCTGCTTCTAAACTATGATACTATAGTAAATGAAACTTTGGATACAGAAGCAAAGAACTTTAATGCCTCCTACAATAAGCTGTCTGCCACTATATTTGGAGAATCCCCTTCTGTAGAATCTCCTGGAGAACAGTGGAACAAGCTCTCCAGCATAAAAAAAGACTCAAACAGGAGTCAGTCTATGCATAAAAATATAAAAAGGGTTATTTTACAAAAAATCACTGAAATAGACGGATATCCCGACACTATAGAAGAACTTCTTGCCTTATGGAGAAAAAAAATCGAAAACCTTTCTGTACCGGAAAAAATTAATATAATCGAAAAGGATTTATTTATGAACTATCTTTGTGCCCTTGAACACAAACGTTGGAATAATTTTTACTATATGAAAAACTTCATATATTCTGAAACAAAGGATGAGGTAAAACGTACCCACAACTGTCTTGTGGATGACTGGGGGGAATTTATTAAAGGTTCCCATAGAAATACTGTCATATATGATTTTCTTTCAGTATTGAACAACTTTTAAAGTATACTTAAATTTTATTAAAATTAAGCTATTAAAATAAAAACTGTTTGTATTTGAGTAAAATAGTTATAACTTTGGGAGTTTGATTTTAAATGGTACTACTATAAATGAAAAGTGAGGCTATTACAACTCCTCACTTTTTGCTTTTTTTATGGCCTTTTTCCAGCCCTTTAAATTTTTTTCTCTCATTTCCTTACTCATCTTGTTACTAAATCTTTTATTCAGTTTCCAGTTTCTTCTTATTTCTTCCCTGTCCTTCCAGAAACCTATGGAAAGTCCTGCAAGATATGCTGCTCCAAGCCCTGTGATCTCTGTTATTTGCGGTCTTTCCACCTCCGTATCCAATATGTCTGCCTGAAATTGCATAAGGAAGTTGTTTGCAGAAGCTCCTCCATCCACCTTTAAAAGATTGATTGCTAGTCCCGAATCTTCTTTCATGGCTTCTATAAGATCCCTGCTCTGATAAGCTATTGATTCCAAGGCAGCCCTGATTATATGGTTTCTGCCTGTTCCTCTTGTAAGACCTGTTATTATCCCTCTTGCATACATATCCCAATATGGAGAGCCCAGCCCTGTAAAAGCCGGAACAAGATAAACACCTCCATTGTTCTCTACCTTAGTTGCAAAATATTCTGTATCTGCCGCATCGCTAAAAAATTTCATTTCATCTCTGAGCCATTGAATGACAGCACCACCTATAAAAACACTCCCTTCCAAGGCATATTCTACCTTTCCATTTATCCCTACTGCTATTGTTGAAAGCAGACCGTTATTAGATTTTATCAGTTTCTCCCCTGTATTCATAAGCATAAAACAACCAGTCCCATAGGTGTTCTTTATATCCCCTTTTGAAAAACAAGCCTGCCCAAACAATGCAGCCTGCTGATCTCCTGCTATCCCACAAATTGGAATTGATGTTCCCTCTTCTTCCCCCATTGTAAGACCCATTCTAGTATATCCATATATTTCAGATGAACTACACACTTCGGGAAGCATATATTCCGGTATTTCCAATTCCTTCAATAGCTTTTTATCCCATTGAAGAGTCTTTATATTATAAAGCATTGTCCTTGAAGCATTTGTATAGTCTGTAACATGAACCTTCCCTGCAGTCAGTTTCCATACTAGCCATGTATCCACCGTTCCAAAAAGAAGTTCTCCCTTTCCAGCCCTTTCCCTTGCCCCTTCTACATTATCAAGAATCCACTTTACCTTCGTTCCTGAAAAATAAGCGTCTATTATAAGTCCCGTATTTTCCTGTATATACTCTTCTAATCCCCTATTTTTAAGTTCTTCACATATATCAGCTGTCCTTCTGCATTGCCATACTATTGCATTGTATACAGGCTCTCCGGTGTTTTTATCCCAGACAATGGTGGTTTCCCTCTGATTTGTTATCCCTATCCCAGCCACATCTTTTAAAGAAATCCCTGACTGTGCGATAACTTCTGTAAGAACAGATCTCTGGCTTCCCCATATTTCCATAGGATTATGTTCTACCCAACCCGGTTCAGGATAAATCTGGCTAAATTCCCTCTGTGCTTTGGAAACTATATTCATTTCCTTGTCAAAAATTATTGCCCGTGAACTTGTAGTTCCCTGATCAAGAGCAATTATATATTTTTTCTGGCTATTTTCTCTCTTATTCATAATTAATTTTTCCTTTCTTTTATACTTATTTTTCCTATATTTTTACATTCCTTCATATTTTTAATTTTATCATTTAAGTTTTTTTTTTGTAAACTATTGACATCTAAAAAATAATATGTTATATTATTGTTGTTAGCACTCTTAGAAAGAGAGTGCTAACAAAACCGAAATAAAATATTAATAAAAAGGAGATTGATAAATATGGAAGATAAATTTACACAAAAGAGTATGGAAGCTATTTCAGAGGCTCATAACTTTGCGATAAGGTATAAAAGTTCCGACATGAAAGTTGAGCATCTTTTACTTGCTCTCATTGGACAAATGAATGGACTCATACCTAATATTCTGAAAAAAATAGGAATTAATACTGTAGAACTGATATCCAAACTAGAAGAAAAGTTAAACAAAATGCCTAGAGTTGAAGGAGGTAACTCCGATCCTAGACCCAATGCTGAACTTAATAGAGTTCTAGTTGGGGCAGAAGATTATATGAAAAAATTTAAAGATAGCTACATAAGCACAGAACATTTATTTTTAGCTTCTTATGACAATAATTCCTTCTTGAAGGAAAGCGGAATTGTTAAAAACCAGTTTGAAAATGTTCTTAATAATGTGAGAGGAAATAGGACTGTGAATAACCAAAATCCAGAAAATTCATATGAAGCATTGGAAAAATATGGAAAGGATCTTGTGGAGCTTGCTAGAAAGGGGAAAATAGACCCCATTATAGGTAGAGATACGGAAATAAGAAGGGCTATCCAAATACTTTCTAGAAGAAATAAAAACAATCCTATACTCATAGGGGAGCCGGGTGTAGGAAAAACTGCTATTGCTGAAGGTATAGCTCAGAGAATACTTAAGGGAGATGTACCTGAAAATCTAAAGGATAAAACTATATTTTCATTGGATATGGGGGCTTTAATTTCAGGGGCAAAATATAGGGGAGAATTTGAAGAAAGATTGAAATCTGTCCTTGATGAGCTGGAAAATAGCGATGGAAGGATAATACTTTTTATAGATGAAGTCCATAATATTGTCGGAGCCGGAAAAACTGAAGGTTCTATGGATGCTGGAAACCTATTAAAACCTATGCTTGCACGTGGGGAAATAAAGGTAATAGGTGCGACAACCATTGATGAATACAGAAAATATATTGAAAAAGATGCAGCCCTTGAGAGAAGATTCCAGCCTATTATGGTTAATGAGCCTACTGTAGAAGACACTATTTCCATACTGCGTGGCCTAAAGGAGAAATTTGAAATTTTCCATGGAATAAGAATTACTGACAATGCCATAGTTACTGCTGCTACCATGAGTGACCGTTATATAAATGACAGATTTTTACCTGATAAGGCAATAGATTTGATTGATGAAGCTGCTGCCAAGGTAAAAACAGAAATAAACTCTATGCCTGCAGAACTGGATGAAGTTACAAGACGTATCATGCAACTTGAGATAGAAAGGGAAGCTCTAAAAAAAGAAAAGGATTTAGCTTCAAAGGATAGGCTGGAATCCTTAGAAAAGGAAGTTTCAGAACTTAAAGAGGAGGAAAAAGCCCTTAAATCCCAATGGGAAAGTGAAAAGGAAGAGGCCGGAAGACTTACACGGATAAATGAAGAAATAGAAAGGGTTAAGCTTGAAATAGAGGATGCACAAAGAAAGTATGATTTAAATAAACTTGCGGAACTTCAGTATGGGAAACTGGCTTCTCTAGAAAAGGAAAAAGCTATAGAAGAAGAAAAGATAAAAAATTCCCCTTCCAGTGCTGGAGGAAATAAACTCCTAAAACAGGAAATTGACAGTGAAGAGATAGCGGAAATTGTAGGAAAATGGACTGGAATTCCTGTTTCAAAATTACTTCAGGGGGAACGGGAAAAGATATTGAATCTAGCTGAATATATGAAAAAAAGAGTTATTGGACAAGATGAAGCCATTGAAGCCATAAGCGACACCATAATCAGGTCAAGGGCTGGACTTAAAGATCCCAACAGACCTATAGGTTCATTTATATTCCTAGGTCCTACCGGAGTCGGTAAAACCTATTTGACAAAAACTCTTGCCTATAATCTCTTTGACGATGAAAACAACATTGTGCGGATAGATATGAGTGAATATATGGATAAATTTAGTGTCACAAGGCTTATAGGAGCACCTCCTGGTTATGTTGGATACGAAGAAGGAGGACAGCTTACAGAGGCTGTTAGAAGAAAACCATATTCAGTAATATTATTTGATGAAATTGAAAAGGCACACCCTGATGTATTCAATGTCCTTCTGCAACTGCTTGATGATGGAAGGCTTACAGACGGAAAAGGAAAAATGGTTAACTTCAAGAACTCAATAGTTATAATGACTTCAAATATTGGAAGTGACATTATACTGGAAGACCCGCAACTTTCAGAGACTACAAAAACTGCAGTCCTTGACGAAATGAAACATAGGTTCAAGCCTGAGTTCTTGAATAGAATAGATGATATTATAGTATTTAAATCATTAGCAAAAGACAGTGTTAAAAATATAATAAGTCTTATACTCGAAGATATAAATAAAAAACTGAAGGAGCAGTTTATAAAAATCAAGTTTACTGATAAGGCACTTGACTTTATTGTGGAGGAAGCTTATGATCCTGCATATGGTGCAAGACCTTTAAAGAGGTTTGTACAAAAAGATATAGAAACTAACCTTTCAAAAATGATTTTAGGAAACTCTATACCTGAAAACAGCACAGTTACTATTGATAGCAACGGAGAAAAACTTATTTATAATGTAGAATAAACATATACTTTGTATTTTGTGTACACAAAGGTTTAAAATTTTTAAATATACTGTCAGTATTATGGAAAAGCATTACATAATATATAAAACTCACAAATTCTTTTAATAGTCCCATTATAAAATGTCCCATACGGAAGAAAGGTATAGTATATCCTAATTCCAATGGGACATTTTTATTTATTAAAAAAAGAAAATTTTGGGAATACATTAAAACTATCATTTTAATTTTTATACTTTTGAAAAATCCTGGGTCTTTTTATCCTGTATTCTTATAGTAGAACCTATATAAATAGAACCTAAAAATATAATATTTTTTTATGAAAAACTTAGATCAAAAGTTTATATTTTTAATTATAAAATAAATTTATAGTTTTATTTTAAATAGGTTTTACTATAATTTCCTACTGAAACCTCCTATTTCTTATATTCAAACTCTATAATTGCACCCTTATTTGCAAGATTTTCAGATTTAACGGTTTTTCCATCTGTTCCTACTGCATTTCCGCTACTATCTGTCATAACGTAGATTTTAGAAGTATCAGGACTTATAACGACCATCCTGTATCTGTTATTTGTCTTAAAAACTTTTGTTACATCTCCCTGTGCCTGTGTTTTCCTGTCATTTAAAGGAACAATGTATAATGCTCCATTTTTCAATGCACTTACTATTAAGGAGTTTCTCCATCCTTCGATTTTTCCATCAGCAGGGTAATACGCCAAGCTTGAAGGTGCAATAGTAGGCCAGCATAAATATGCCATTCCACAGCTACTATCGTTAAATTCATAATTTTTCCCTACTGTATAGAAGGTTTTTATTGGATCCTGAAGATTTTCCGCCTTAAACTCACTTTCTTTATAAATTTTTCCTCCTTCAGAGTTATTTACATATTCATATCCCTGATCGTCCTGATACCCTGCAACATTTGGCCATCCATAGTTTCCACCTGGAACCAGCAGATTTATCTCATCATCTGATGAAGGACCATGCTCATTACTGAATAACTTGTTTTCTACAAATACAAGGCCTTGTGGATTCCTGTGACCATATGTAAATACATGGCTGACTACTCCATTTATAACAGGATTATCCTTTGGGACTGAACCGTCCAAATTTATTCTTAAAGTGGATCCCGGATAACTTCTGTAGTCTTTTTTAGTAACTTCTTCCTTAGTGGGAATCCTTTGGGCCAAAATAGGCTTATCCTTGTTCTGTCCCTGATTCCCTCCCTGATCTCCAATTGTGTAGTATAGTTTCTTATCAGGACCTAGTACAAGTCTTCCTGAATTATGATCATTGCTGGCCGGGAGTTTATCCATTATTATCTTTTCATTTTCAAGTATATCTCTTTTTTTATTATACGATAATTTAACTATACGGGCATATTCTGTTCCGTCCTTATCTTTATATGTGTAAGCAGTATACACTTCATCTTTTCCTTTTCCTGTTAGAAAGTCAGGTCCGAATGCCAACCCTAATACTCCTTCATGCTGAGGCCCCACAAATGCATTTTCTACAGTATAAAGCCTTTTATATTCCCCCGTTTTAGGATTTACTTTAGCAATATGCTTTCCTTGTCTTTCAGTTATCCACAACATACCATCAGTCCCATAAGACATTGCCCACGGTGCCTCAAGCCCATCTGTTACTATCCTTCCTTCAAAAAACTGTTCCGTAGTTTGAATCTTATCATCTGTCTTAGCACTTACCATTAAGGATGCCATTACCCCTAATACTAAGGCATAGGCTTTAGTATTTCTAAAAAATTTTACTTTCATTACTTTCTCCTTAATCTTTAAATTTAGTTATACAAGTATAACAAATTAATCTTGTTTTGTAAAGAAAAATATTTTAATTCATTTGCATATTATGATATAATAATATTAAAAACATAAAAAATATAAGGAAGTGTGGTTCAATGAAAATTGGTATAGTTATAGGAAGATTTCTGCCTTTACATATAGGGCATGTAAATCTTATACAGAGGGCAAGTGGAATTGTCGATAAAGTCTATGTTGTTGTCTCCCATTCAAACAATGATGACAAGGAATTATTTGACAGCTCTCGTTTTATTAAGGAAATCACCCCTAAAGACAGACTACGTTTTGTAAAACAGACCTTTAAAAATCAAAGAAACATTCATTCATTCCTCTTTGATGAAAGCGACTGCCCCCCTTATCCTGAAGGCTGGGAAAAATGGAGTTCCATGATGAAAAAGGAAATTGAAAAACGAGAACCTGGTATTGAATGGGAAAAAAATGTACTATTTATCAGTAACCGTAAAAATGATGATGTATGTAACCATAAATACTTCAATGCGAAAACTATGGCTATAGACCCTGAATACAAGGAATATCCTTTAAATTCTTATGAAATACGTAAAAACCCAAGTAAATACTGGGAATTTCTTCCAAGGGAAGTAAGGGAGCATCTTATTCCCGTTATTACAATATGTGGTGGAGAAAGCAGCGGAAAAAGTATTATGATTGATAAGCTGGCAAATGTATTTAACACCACTTCCGCATGGGAATATGGACGTGAATATGTTTTTGACAAGCTAGGTGGGGATGAAGATTCACTTCAGTATTCAGACTATGAAAAGATTGTCTTCGGTCATCAGACAAATGTTCTATATGCTGCAAGAAATGCAAACAAATTTGCCCTTATAGATACCGACTATATTACTACCCTTGCCTTCTGTCTTACTTATGAAGGAAGGGATAATCCCATTATAAGGGAATTTGTCCGTAATTACAGGTTCGATTTGACTATACTCCTTGAAAACAATGTGAAATGGGTAAATGATGGATTAAGATCCATAGGCCAAGCCAGCAGAAGGGAAAAATTCCAGAACCTGCTAAAGGAACTATATAAGGAATACGGTATCACCTATATTACAGTAAAGTCAAATGACTACGAAAAAAGATATCTAGCTTGCAAGGAAATTATAAAAGCATATTTAGATGGTGCTGATTATAATAAACTTCAGGAAATATCTGATTCATTCATATAAAAACTGCCTCAGTGGCAGTTTTTTATATGATATATTTTTCAAGAAACTCTGAAATCCCGTCATTATTATTGTCATTTGTAATAAAATCTGCGACACTTTTGGTCTTTTCGCTTCCATTTGCCATAACTACACCAATTCCTGCATTATAGGTCATATCATAGTCATTGTCGGCATCTCCAAAGGTACAAAGATTTTCCATTGTAAGTCCGTGAAGTTCCAGTATCTTTTCAAGTCCATAAGTTTTAGAAACTCTAGGATCCATGTATTCGTATAGGACACTTGCAGTTTTTAGTGAAACCGATTTATATTCATCACTCGAAAAACTTTCCGCCCTTTTTATGACTGAATCCATAGTTTCAGCATCTGTCATAATCATTACCTTCTGTTTTGGGGTCTTTAAAAATTCATTGAAATCTGTAACTTTGTAAGGAACCCCGTCAACTTCTGCCAATAGCCTTATATGCCTGTCCTCCTTCGGTGCATGTAATATCCCTTTATGAGGGATTACGAAGTTCAAATCCATATCCTCAAAATGTGTCATAATCTCCTTTATATGTCTTCCTTCCAAAGGAAAAACCACCTGTTCATACCCCTTTGTAAAATCACATATTTCAGAGCCTCCTGTTCCCACTATGGCATCCACTATCCCTTCTATCCCCCATTTTGAAAGGGAATTTTTCACCCCTGTTAAGTCCCGCCCTGTGCACAGCCCAAAAAGTATCCCCTTTTTCCTTATTTTTTCTATGGATTTCCGTGTATTTTCAGAAACCTTACCTTCATCGGTAAGCAGTGTACCGTCCATATCACACATTACAATTCTGATTTTAGAAATTTTTTTCTGATCCAAACTTATCACTCCCACTATTTTATTTTCCATTTTTTATCTATTCCTATAACAACCTTCTCTTTTACCCTTACTTTATCCTTTTTTTACCATTTGTCTCTACTTGTCTTTATATCACGATATTCCTTAAATTCCATCTCCTATAATTATTCTTCCTCAGGTATTTCCCTTATAACCCTGCATGGATTCCCGACAGCCAGTACATTTGAAGGAATATCCTTTATTACTACACTTCCAGCCCCTATTACAGTATTATCCCCTATAGTTACTCCTGGCAGTATCACAGAATTTGCCCCTATCCATACGTTATTCCCTATATTTATCTCGTAGGCAAATTCCACAAGATCCACATGTCTCCTTTTGGTATTTAACGGATGTGCTGCAGTATATATTCCCACATTCGGAGCAATCATCACATTATCCCCAAACTTTACTTTGGCACAGTCCAATATCGTACACCCTGTATTTATATACAGGTTTTTCCCTGCCTCTATATGTGAACCGTAATCACACATAAAGGGAGATACTATACACAGTCCTTCCCCTGTCTTTCCTAAAAGCTCCTCCAGAATTTCCTTTTTTTCCTTCATCTTGTCGGGAGAAAGTTCCACATTATACTTATAGCAAAGTCTGCTTGCCCTTTCACGTGCCTTTACCAATTCCTCATCTGAAGCATTATATAGCTCCCCTACCAACATTTTTTCCCTTTCAGTCATTTTCTTACCTCTTTCATTTTATTTTTTTACAAAGGAAAATTTTTGCCATGGCTTTATATAGTCCAAAATAAATATTTCCTCCTCTAATATTTTTCCTACAACATTACTTTTCCCTGTATTTTCCATATCTTTTAAGGCTATCATCAATTCTCCGGCATAATGACCATATTCAGAACTTTCTATTACAACATCTCCTTTTCTTATAATTTTCGGGGCATTAAAGATTGGAAAATTATATCCCTTATACTTTACTCTGCTTTGAGTGGATCTTATAACATTTTCTGAAGTATCTCCCCTATTAAAATGAAATTCATCAAAAATGATTTTCTCCTCTATTTCAGGAAGAATTTCCACTGTCTGTATTGCAAAACTTACCATATCCTTTCTTATATCCTTGAAGGCTTCCAGCTCTTCATCTGAGGGGTAACAGTTGGATATTATTATATCGTCTATCATTTCAAGAGCAGTCATATGCTTAAACTGAACTATCAAAGGTAAATTTCTATGGATCTCAAGGGTAACAAGCCCCTGTGTTACTGGCCACGGACCGTGGGTGTCCTTTTCCTGAGAAGATATAAAAGCTGCAGTCCTTATGCCATTTCTTATAAATCTTTCAGTACATTTTTTAAAAAAGTCCATTCCCAGTCCTGTGTATATATGAGGATAAAAATTATGACATCCAATAAGATTTGACTTGTTGGGTTTATAGTCAAGTATAGTTTCCAAATAGTTTGTGTCATTACTCATATTTATTTCTATCTTCAGATTTTCCCTGTTAAAGGTCATGATACTTTCCTTAAGACCATTAAATCCCATATCAAGACGTATCCCATCCGCCTCCACCTCTTTAAAAAAGGAAAGATCATTATAGGATATTCCCATATCCTCAAATACTCTGGGATTTACATCTAATATTATTTCAAATCCCTTGGATTTTGCATACTGGTTTATTCTCCTAAAGGTTTCCTTTATCTTTTTCTTTTCCTCTGTTACAGATAAAAGACAGCTGAAAATCCTTGTAAATCCACATTCACATGCCTTATCCATATATTTAAAAATTCTTTCTTCTGTTGTTTTTTCGGGATATATGGAAATTCCCAGTTTTTTCATTTTCAGTCCTCCTTATTACTCAATTCCTCAAAATTAAATTTATTTTCTCTATTGAAAAATAGGCTGCCTCAAAATAATATGAGACAGTCCTTTTATCTTATTCCTGACTATTTTTTTCATCCTCCAACATTTTTTTATCATAGATTTTAAAGAATGGATAATATATAACTACCGAAATTATTATTAGTACTATATTTAATATTGCCGCCCTTACATCTCCATTTGTAGCAAGGTATGCACCTATTGGACCTGGAAGCGTCCAAGGTGGAGTTGAAGTAACCCTGTTTACAAAACCCTGGGATGCTGCAAAATATGCAATTGATGCATTTACAATAGGTACTATTATAAATGGCGGTATCAAGGTAGGATTTAATACTATTGGAGTCCCGAATATTATAGGCTCATTTATATTAAATATAGAAGATATAATCGATGTTCTTCCCAATGTCTTACCATAACTGGATTTTGCCATTGTTGCAAGCAATATTGCAAGTCCTATCGTACATCCTGATCCCCCTATCCATATGAACCATTGATAAAGAGGCTCAGCCGCCACATTTGGGATAGGCTGACCATTTGCTAATGCTGTCCCGTTTTTTTCTAACAATGTAAGCCATAAGGGTCTTACAAGGGAACCTACAATGGACACCCCGTGAATTCCAAAGGACCAGAAAAATGTTATTAAAAATACTATTATGACAACTGAATACCAGCTATCACTTGCTTTTACAAGAGGTTTTACAACTGTTCCCACTATTCCATGAAGATCTATCTCCAGCCAGTAAGAAATTGTTGCCACAACAAGAATTACAATAGCTGCCGGAGTTAATGCCTCAAAGGATCTTGCCACCGATTCAGGTACTCCATCAGGCATTTTTATCCTGAATCCTGTCTTAGTTGTTAGCCTGTACACTTCCACTGCAAATATTGCAATAATTATACCTACAAACAGCCCTGCCGAACCAAGATTCGCCATTGGCATTACAAATCCCAGTCCTTTTTGAAGGATCTCTGACCCTTCAGTACCCTTTTCAACAATTACCTTAAGTTCCTGACTGTCCACTATTTTTGTCATAACAGCTACTTCACCAACAACAGACGGAACTATAGTCAGTAAAAATCCTGAAGTAGAAAGGATTGCACCCGTTATACCGTCCAATTTATACGACTTCGCAAGACTATGTCCTATACCCATTACTGCATATAGGGACATTATAAACATTGTCATACGATACGGAAGCAATATCTTTCCTATATTAGCCTTTGCCCACACTGAAATCTTCCAAGTCGCTGGAAAAGGTGGAAATGCTATTATTAAAAATATTGATCCAACTATTATTAATGGTAATGTCGCCACGATTCCATCACGTACCGCCCTTAAATGTCTTTGTTCTGATAGTTTCGCCATCTGTAGCGAAAATTTTTCTAAAAAACCTTTAAATTCTTCTGACATAAGTATCTCTCCTTTTCTGTTTTTCTTACTTTAACTGCTTTTTTTATATTTTTTCTGTTTCCTCATCTCATCTTCTGATTTTTCCTACTTGCCCAATATTCCTTGGATCTGCTTAAGTAAAAATGGACCTCCTAGTGGACTATACCCTTGAGGGCTTATAAGGTCACAAGGAATTCCCAGCTCCTTGGCATACTGATTTAATGTATCGAACCTGTGTCTAATCTGAGGTGCCACCATAGCTATATCATATCCATTTTTAACCTCTTCTTCAAACTGCTGTGTACTAACAGCCTTTACTTCAATTTCTACCCCTTTTGAAGCTGCCTCCTTTTCCAGTGCCTTAACCGCCACCGCACTCGACATTCCTAAGGAACATACTAATAAAACCTTCACCAGTTCTACCTCCTATATTATAAAATTTTCTAAATATATCTTTTCCTGTATAACCAAAAATATGAAATTCCTCCAAATATTACTGCAAATATTATATATTGCTTCCAAAAGGATTTTGAAAATCCCTTTTTTGAATCTATAAAGTGCCTTACCCATGTAAATCCAAAACTTGTAAATAAAGTGTTTCCTATTACTATCCCTAGGTTGGGATTTACCCCTACAAAAGATAATAATAACGGGATTAGCCAGCTTCCTATAAGTGAAATTATTATAATCCAAAAAGCTGACTGGAGGCTGAAGGGCTTTATTTCCTCCGCCTTTCCCTCCTTTATTTTTTCTTCCTCGCTATCTTTTTTCTCTACTTTGTATTTTTTTATTTTTCTTGCCATCTTTTAGTCCCCTATTTTATTTTTTTCTAGATTATTTATTCTTTTATACATGTTTATCATACATTCTATAAGGGTTTTTGCTTCTATTGCCGTCATTAAGTGGTCCTGGGCATGTACAAATAGTACTGAAACTTCCATATTATTTCCACTCACTTCATTCTGTATTATCTCTGTCTGTATATTATGGGCTTCAAGAAGTGATTTGTCCGCCTCTTTTAAAAGCTCATAAGCCTTATCATAATTTCCCTTTTCAGCTTCCCCTAAAGCCTCGTAGGAAAGCCCTTTTGCTGTTCCCGATGTATTTACAATATTAAATACAATCATTTCCAAATCTTCTTTTTCCATACATTACCTCTTTTCTGTCTTTATTATTATGTATATCTACATATTAAGTATAACCCTTTTTTTCAAAAATACAAGAA
>JBGXYD010000016.1:0-4210 GCA_041815005.1 Leptotrichia sp.
ATTTAAGTATAAGTAAAAAATTTTTTTCGTATTTATTAGGAGAAAATATACTAAAAGAGTTTTTATCTAAAAATAAAACGAAATTTATTGAAAAAGAGAAAAATTTTTTTGGAGCATATGATGGATATGAAGCAATCTTTAATATTAACGAAAAAGGAAAGAAGATTGAAATTATTTATTATAACTGGTATTTAGAAGTGCATGAGCGAGTTAAATATTTTTCTTCAGAAAAATATGGAGAATTTAGTAATTTTATATCAGAAAAAGAAGCTAAAAAATTAATTCCTGAAAGATTTAAAGGGAAAAGAGAAAAAGAAAATATTGAGGTAGTTCCAAAAGAAGATTTTTTAAAAGAGCTGAAAATCATTGTAGATGTATACGAAGATATCTATCAGGACAATGAAGTTCAGGGAATGTTTGAGAAATATAAAGAAAAACTGTTATCAGATTAATTTAATTTTACTCACTTGGATTTACTTTTCTAAGTGAGTAATTTTCTGAATAAGAACAGCGTATTCATAAATGACGGTACGCCAGGCGGGACTGTAAAGGTTGAGATTGAAAGTATAGGTAACTCTAACTTTGAAGCAAGCAGGATAACGAATACATATACGGGAAGTTCCGCCAGGAAGTATACCAATCTCTAACATAGGCTATAGTCAAGATAGTAGAGATAAAGAAGGTATATCAAGAAATACAGTTATAGAAAATGTTGAGATAGGAACAAGTACAGGAGCAGCAATAAATAGAGACCTAAGCAAAGCCACTGAAGTAACAAGAGATGTATCAAAAACAACAAATATTAATGTGGAAAGTCAGACTATAGAATATGCAGTTAATCCTGGTAAGCTTGGAGAGACATTGTCAAACTGGAAAGAAGAAGTAAGTAATATACAGAAATATAATATAAATAATGGATTTGTTGAAGGAAAAAATAACAAGATAAAAGTTATAAAAAGGATAAGCTATGGGATAAAAAAATTCGACAACCTGAAAAAGCTTATTCAGCTTAGAATATCTTAAGGTTATCCAACTTTTTTCACCCCCACACTTGACATAGAGCCTTTTATTTTAAATTTTTCACAATATATTATACAATCTATGATTTATTTGAACAAAAAAAAAGCTGAACTCAAAATTTTAATCTTTTTGAGACAGCCTCTTTTACATACTATTTTAAAAAATTTCAGTAATGGAAGTATCTGAATATATATTTTCCCCTTTTTTGAGCAGTTTTTTTATTTCAACTTTATTTTCAAGGGGAAGGTACTCCACATATATATTTTTTAAGTCCTTTAATTCCTTTTTGTTTAAAGTGTCAAGAAAAACAACATTTTTAGGGATTTTAATCCCAATATTGATAAAATCCATATTAATATAGCCCGTATTTTCAGCCACAAGAGAAATATTTCCGGTTTTAAATTCCTGTGTAGAGAATGACTGTACTTCGGAGAGGAGGAAATCAAAGGTTGCCTTAGTAATATGAGGGGAATATATACAAAATCTTTTGAAAAATTCCTTCTCCTGTATTTTTATCTTTTGGCTTTCTTCATTTTGTTTTTTATCTTTTAGAATTTCCTCTTTCTGTGCTTCAAATTGTAATTCCTCATTTCCGGTTTTTCTTGTATTTATCTGGATTTTATAAATTTCCTTCAGGAAGGAAAGTATATTTTTAGGATTTTTTTCTGTATTTTTCCCATCTTTTGGTTCATCATAGAGGAATATGAAAGGGTATTCATTTCCTTTAAATTTTTTAATATTCGTTCCGATATCAAAATAATACTTAATAAAGGAGTTATTGTAAGGGAAGTTTTTTATATCTTCTGTAATAATAAGACTTTTCTTTTTATACTTTTTCATATTATAAATTCCCACAGTTAAAAGAAAATTCATGAAAATCTTTGGAAAAATTAGAATTTGTTTTTCATCTAGATTTTTAGCATCCTGATTTTTCCCTTTTTTCTCTTCGTCGGAAGTTTCCCTTTGGGATATTAATAAATTTTTTTCCTGTTTAAAGAAAAGGGAAAGTATATTTTTAGTATAGCTATCGTATTCCATGTTTCCTATAAGGAATTCCTTTATCCTTTTAAAAATCCCCATATCCGTATGGTCGTAGCAGTCAAAGGAATAGTCCCTTTTTATAAGAACTTCCACGATATTGTGGGTGGTGGATTTTATAACATTTTCCAGTTTGAAGGAAAAGTTCCAGTTATAATATCTTTTAAGTTGAATAAGAAGGTTTGAAATATTATAGTCCAATCTTCCTATTAATTTCCTCCCTTGAAACAGGGAAACTTGTTCAAATTCATATTTTGAAGTAAGAGGTATATCCCCTTCTGGCTCAAGGTGAGTATAAAATATTGACTTTAAAGGGAAGGAGGTATTGTAAAGGGAATGATAATAGACAAGGCTGTCATCCTTTAGAGAAGAGACCTTCATATCTTCCACATAAACCTTTGTATAGTATTTATCTTGAAATTCCTCCACTTTTAGCTTATAGACAATATCATAAAAAAGGTTTTCATTAAGCTCTTTAAAATATTCTCCCGAACTGAACCATACTGCATTACGCACAAGGAATCCCTTCTGCTTTAAGTCAAACATAATATGGTTTCTGTTTTCCCCTATATACTTTATATTTTCTAGAAGGATATTTCTAGTCTGGAAGGTGGGCATAGGGTTTCCAAAGCCAAATGGCTTTAGAAGCTCTATAGTCTTAAAAAATTCATAGGAAATCTTCTGTATAGGTATTTGCTTATCAATATTTATCACCTTTACAAAATCTTCCTCCTTAAGTATTTTTTCTGCATACCTGTTTATTTTTTTTCTAAAAAGTTCAATATTTTTAATAGGTATGGTAAATCCTGCAGCTGCAGAATGTCCTCCAAACTTTATAAAAAGTTCCTGCATCGACTGGAGAGCTGATAGAATATTAAATCCTTCTATGCTCCGGCATGAAGCGACTGCCACTCCTTCGTCTTCCTTCACTTCCATAATGATAACGGGTCTATAGTAGGTATCCACTATCTTGGAGGCGGCGATACCGATAACCCCGTGATGGTATTCAGGAGAGTAGTCCAGTATTACAGCATCCTCTTTAGTATTACTTGACTCAATATTCTTTTCTATCATTTCCACAATTCTGTTCTGAAGTTCCTTACGTTCATAGTTTTTACTAATCAGTTCCTCAACGATCATTTCTATTTCTCGGTTGTTATCGGAAGTGAGAAGTTTTACCACCATCTTTGCATCCTTTAGCCGTCCGGCAGCATTAAATATGGGAGCTATTATAAATCCCACATCATAGGAAGAATACTCAGCCTTAGGATTGTTAAGGGAATCTCCCCCTGAATTAAAGAGCTTATATAGTAAAAAACGTAATCCCTTATTTCTTGTGTAGGGGAGCTGTTCCAGTCCAAATTTAGTTAAAATTCTGTTTTCAGCTAGAAGCGGGACAATATCCGCAACTGTTCCTATGGCTACAAGATCCAGAAAATCAAAGGCGATGTCCCTTTTCCCAAATGCTTCAAAAAGACATAGAACAAGCATAAATACAGTTCCCACCCCTGCAAGGGACTCAAAGGAATAGCTATTTTCCTGTCTTTTGGGATTTATAACGGCAAAGGCATTGGGAATTCTATTTCCATTTAGACCATGGTGATCAGTAATAATAATGGGAAGTCCAATGGAAGAGGCAAACTCCACTTCATCAAAGGAGGATATCCCACAATCCACAGTAATTACGATATCCCCTCCTGAGTCTTTTATCTTTTTGAGTGCAGAATTATTTAAACCGTATCCCTCATCCCGTACAGGTATATAGTAATTTACATTTTTAGCCCCCAAATCTATTAAGGAAAGATATAAGACTGAAGTGGAAGTGATTCCATCCACATCATAGTCCCCATATATCCATATATTAAGATTATTTTGTATGGCAGTTACTATCTTTTCTACGGCTTTTTCCATATCAAAAAGCCCATGGGGATCCTGAAGATTGTCAAGTTGTGGATTAAGAAACCTCTTTATTTGCTTTTCAGACTTTATTCCCCTTGAAAAAAGGATTTTTAAAATGTCATTATCCACAGGAATGTTATTTATTTTTATATCCTTATTCTTAGAAAGGTTTTTTATGTTCCATTTTGTATTTCTCATATTCAAAAACTCCTGATTCTATATTTGACTTGGATTATCCAGGCAATAGAGTATA
>JBGXYD010000017.1:0-42708 GCA_041815005.1 Leptotrichia sp.
GTTTTCAAAAAAATAATTGAAAAACTAGTCATTTTATTCAAATTATGCTAAAATATCTAATAGCCTAAAAATCGGGTATTTAAAAAATGCAAAGTAAATAGACACTTGGAGGAATTGAATTGGAAATTTTAAATAGTGTGGCGGAGGAGTTGAAACTAAAACGGTCACAAGTAGAAAATACTGTAAATCTTTTTGATGAGGGGGCTACAGTGCCCTTTATTGCTCGTTACAGAAAAGAAGTTACAGGAAACCTAGATGAAGAACAAATTAGGGAAGTTATTGAAAAAGTAACCTATTACAGAAATTTGGAAAAAAGAAAAGAAGAAGTATTAAGGCTGATTGAAGAACAGGGGAAGCTTACTGAAGAGCTGAAGGCGGATATACTAAAGGCTGTAAAGCTTCAGGAGGTGGAAGATTTATATTTGCCTTACAAGAAAAAGAAGAAGACAAAGGCAGATATAGCTAAGGATCAGGGGCTGGAGCCGCTGTCTATGTTTTCGCTGCTTCCATCAACTACTATGGAGATTTTGTCGGAGGAGTCAAAAAAGTACATTACAGAGGAAGTTCCCACTGTGGAAGCTGCTATTGAAGGGGTTCATCTTATTATAGCCCAAAATTTATCAGAGGATATAAAAATAAGGGAATTTTTGAGAGAGAAGATTTCAAAGTTCGGTATTCTCACTTCAAAGGTTATAGAAAAGAATAAGTCTGAAGATGAAAAAGGAGTATACCAGGACTATTATGAATACTCCGAAGCTATAAATAAAGCTGCGTCCAATAGGGTGCTTGCACTTAATCGTGGTGAAAAGGAAAAAATATTGAAAGTCGATATAGACATAGATGAAAAGACAGAGGAAAACATAATTAACTTTATAATGAAATCATTTGGAAACAGGCACCTTTCTGATTTTTACAGGGTAATAATAGAAGACGCACTTAACAGACTTGCCTATCCCTCAATAAAAAATGAAGTAAGGAATATATATACTGAAAAAGCGGAAGAGGAAGCTATAAATATTTTCTCAGAAAACTTGGAAAAACTGCTGCTTCAACCCCCGTTAAGCAAAAAGACCCTTATGGGACTTGATCCTGGGTACAGAACAGGATGTAAGCTGGTAATAATAAATAAAGATGGATTTTACGAGACAAATGATGTGCTGTACCTTGTAGAGGGGATGCATAATGAAAAACAGCTTTCTACAGCAAAAAAGAAAATATTGGACTATATAAAGAAATATGGTGTGGATATAATAGCCATTGGAAACGGGACAGCCTCAAGGGAGACTGAAAGTTTTGTGGCAGATGTGATTAAGGGAGCTGACAGGAAGGTTTCGTATCTTATAGTCAGTGAAGCGGGAGCTTCCGTATATTCTGCTTCAAAAATAGCTATAGAGGAGTTTCCTGATTTAGATGTAACTGCAAGAGGGGCTATATCTATAGCCAGAAGGATACAGGACCCTATGGCGGAGCTGGTGAAAATTGACCCTAAATCTATAGGGGTGGGAATGTATCAACATGATGTAAACCAAAAAAAGCTAAATGAGACATTGGAACAGACAATAGAGCATGTTGTCAATAATGTAGGTGTGAATATAAATACTGCATCGTGGGCATTATTAAGCTTTGTTTCAGGAATAAAGAAAAATGTGGCAAAAAACCTTGTGGACTATAGACAGGAAAATGGAGATTTTAAGGATAGGAAACAGCTGAAAAAGGTAAAGGGGCTTGGAGAAAAAGCATTTGAGCAGATGGCAGGCTTTGTAGTAGTTCCTGGAAGCAAAAACCCCCTTGATAATACCATTATTCATCCGGAATCCTATCATATAGCTGAAATAATACTGGAAAAGGCTGGTTCTAAAGTAAAGGATCTGGTTGACAACCTGGATGAGGTAAGACAGAAACTGAAAAATCTAGATCTCGAGGAGATAATAAGGGAACACGGCTTTGGAAGGGAAACAACAAAGGATGTGTATGAAGCACTTCTTAAGGATAGAAGGGATCCAAGGGATGAGTTTGAAAAGCCGCTTCTAAGGTCCGACATATTAAATATGGAAGATTTATCTGAAGGGATGATTTTGGAAGGGACAGTAAGAAATGTTGCAAAATTTGGTGTTTTTGTGGATATAGGTCTTAAAAATGACGGACTAATACACATATCCCAAATATCAAACAAGTTTGTATCAGATCCTACGAAGGTTCTATCAGTGGGACAGATCATAAAAGTAAAGATTCTTTCCCTTGACAAGGAAAGAGGAAGAGTGGGGCTGACAAGAAAAGGACTTTAAATAAAAAAATATAAAAAATGAAAGAAGGTAAAGAAAAATGAATTTGTTTTTAATAGGGCTAATACCAATAATATTATTTCTTGTTATGTTGGCTGTGTTGAAATGTTCTACAATGCTAAGTGCTTATACAAGCTTAGGTACGGCGATATTGCTGTCGATACTTGTAAAGGAATGGAGGATGCCTTTGGGCGGGATTATAGGTTCTGTCCTTGAAGGGTTTGCGGTAGCATGGATGCCTATAGGATTGGTGGTAATAGCGGCTATATTTGCCTATGAGCTGTCAGTGAAGACAGGGGAAATAAATGTCATAAAAAGAATGCTTGGGAATATAACGACTGATAAAAGGGCTCAGGCACTTCTTCTTGCATGGGGATTTGGAGGATTTATAGAGGGAGTGGCCGGATACGGTACTGCTGTGGCAATACCAGCAGCAATAATGGTATCTCTCGGATTTAATCCTTTGAATGCCGCCATCATATGTCTTATTGCCAATACAACTCCTACGGCATTCGGAACGGTAGGATTACCTGTTACGACAATAGCAGGACAGCTGGGGCTTCCGGTAAATACAGTAGCATTACTTACTTCTGCATTATTATGGCCCATTATGTTTATAATCCCCTTTATTCTCGTAAAGTTGGCAAATAACGAAATAAAGGATAAGAAGGGAGGAGCTTTTAGCGGAGGAATTTTTCCAGTTATGGTAGCTTCCATAATAGGATATTCCCTACAACCTATAATAGCATGGTTTACAGGGGCCGAACTTGTAACAATCCTCTCTAGTCTTGTGGCGATGATATTAATGATAGTTGCCATAAAAAAATTCGTCAAGGAGGAGGATACAGGAAATAAAGATACAGTTACTCCAAAGGAAGCACTGATAGCATGGCTTCCCTATATATTTATGATAATACTTATAGTGGGGACAAGTCCTGTGGTAGCACCTATACATGATTTTCTTGAGCATACGAATACAAAGTTTAACTTTACCTTTGGAAATGCCAACTGGTTCAATGACATAAATGGAGAAGTTGCAAAGGCAAACGTAGTCTTTAAATGGATTTTGGCACCGGGGGTTCCCATAATAGTAGCTACCATATTGGCAGGATTTTTCCAAAAGGCATCAATGAAGGATATGGGAGAAGTATTTGTGGATACGATAAAGCATAAATTGTCCTCCATATCGGTAATAATGGGTATAGTTGCACTTTCTATGGTAATGAAGCATAGTGGTATGATAAACAGTATAGCTGCAGGTTTCGTTCAGCTTATGGGGGGAGGCTTCCCTGTAATATCTCCGTTACTTGGAACGATAGGTACATTTGTAACGGGAAGTGATCTGTCTTCAAATCTTCTGTTTGGAGCATTGCAAAATAACGTGGCTGAAGGGCTGAAGCCAGGGAGTGATTTACTTAAGTCCTTGTTTATAGCTTCAAATACAGCGGGGGCAACGGGTGGAAAAATGATTTCTCCTCAGAATATTGCAATAGCTGCCTCCACAGTAGGACTTATAGGTAAAGAAGGGGATATGCTAAGAACTACCTTAAAATATGCATTGGGATATGCCTTGATACTTGGAATGCTTGTCTTTGCAGGAAGTATGATAGTATAAGATAAATTTAATGAAATATATTTTTGAGAAATTAATAAAATACAAAAAAATTAATGTTGTTAATAGAAAAATAAAGTCATTAGTAAAATGGAAAAAATATAAATGAAAGAAAATTTTATTTATTTAATATTACAAACTTTTACAAATGACAAAACAGGAGAATTATAATAAGTAGGAGGAAAAATGTCGGAAAAGGAAAATGTAGGAGTAGAAAAGGTTGACTATGCGGGAACGCTGAATCTTCCCAAAACAAGTTTTAAGATGAAGGCTAATTTGGCTCAAAAGGAGCCTATAACGATAAGAGACTGGACAAAAGCAAAGATATATGAAAAATCATTGAGGGCAGGAGCTCCATTTTTTATACTGCATGACGGACCTCCATATGCAAACGGGGATATACATACAGGGCATGCCTTAAATAAAATATTAAAGGATATAATACTAAAATATAAAAGACTTAGGGGATATAACGTGCCTTATATACCTGGGTGGGATACACATGGACTTCCCATTGAATGGAAAATTATGGAGGAACTTGGTGAAAAAGCAAGGAATATGACTCCTCTCCAGATAAGACAGGAATGTAAAAAATATGCCCTAAAATGGGTGGAAAAACAAAAGTCGGAATTTATAAGGCTTGGAATTCTTGCAGAATGGGATGATCCATATATAACACTAAAACCTGAATTTGAAGCAGAACAGCTGAAGGTATTTAAGGAAATATATGAAAATGGATATGTGTATAAGGGATTAAAGCCTGTATACTGGTCTCCTACAACTGAAACTGCACTTGCTGAAGCGGAAATAGAATATAAGGATGTAGAATCCCATTCGATTTATGTGAAGTTTCAGGGGAAGAAGGATCTAACTGATAAGCTGGGAGTAAATGAAGCAAGTATAGTAATATGGACGACAACACCGTGGACATTGCCGGCAAACTTAGGGGTGTTCTTACATCCTGAATTTGACTATGGGCTGTATAATACAGAAAAGGGAAATCTTGTGGTGGCAAAGGAACTTGCTGAAACGGTTTTTAATATTATCGGAATCTCTTATAAACTTATAAAGGAATTTAAGGGGACTGAACTGGAAAATACCCATTACGATCATCCATTTGCTGGAAGAGAAGGACTTGTAATGGTTGGAGACTATGTAACTGCTGATGCAGGTACTGGGGCAGTACATACGGCACCTGGACATGGGGTGGATGACTACAATTACTCAAGAAAATATGGTTTGGGAATATTGTCACCTGTGGATGACAGAGGTCATATGACAAAGGAAGCAGGAAAATACGATGGAATGTTCTATGCGAAGGCAAATAAGCAAATCATCGAGGATATGAAGGAATCAGGGCATCTTCTTCACCACAGCAAGTTTACCCACTCATATCCTCACGACTGGAGAAGTAAAAAGCCTGTAATTTACAGGGCTACCGAACAATGGTTTATAAGTGTGGATGAAAGTGATATAAGGAAAAATGCATTGAATGCTCTCAAGGAGGTGGAATTTGTCCCATCATGGGGCAAAAACAGAATAAATGCCATGCTGGAAACTAGACCAGACTGGACTATTTCAAGACAAAGAGTATGGGGGGTACCGATACCTATATTCTATAATGCAGATACAAATGAAGTAATTTATCATCCTGAAATTATGGATAGGGTAATAGAAATGGTAAGTAAGGAAGGAACCGATATTTGGTGGAAATACGAAGCCGATGAGATAATTGGAGAAGAACTTCTTGAAAAATTCGGGTTAAAGGATATAAAAATAAGAAAAGAACGAAGTATAATGGATGTATGGTTTGATTCAGGGGCCTCCCACAGAGGAGTTCTTGTACCGAGGGGGCTGCCAAGACCAGTAGACTTGTATCTTGAAGGAAGCGATCAGCATAGGGGATGGTTTCAGTCATCACTTCTGACATCTATAGCCAGTACAAAGGATGCTCCTTATAAGAGGGTGCTGACCCACGGATTTGTTATGGACGGTCAAGGAAGAAAAATGTCAAAATCCTTAGGTAATACCATTGTTCCGAAGGATATTATTGAAAAATATGGAGCAGATATTTTAAGGCTTTGGGTATCCTCCGTAGACTACAGGGAAGATGTCAGAATATCGGAAAACATATTACAGCAAATGACAGATGCCTACAGGAGAATAAGAAATACAGCAAGGTTCCTTATGGGTAATTTGAATAACTTTGACTATGCCACAGAAAAGGTAGAATACAAAGATATGTTTGAAATAGATAAGTGGGCTATGCACAAGCTGGAGGAGTTAAAGGAAAAGACTACAGAATATTATGACAAATACGAGTTTTACGGTCTGTTTCAGGAAATTACATATTTCTGTTCAGTTGAAATGTCCGCCTTCTATTTGGATATAGTTAAGGACAGGCTGTACTGTGAAGGGGAAAAATCTGTTGAAAGAAGAAGTACTCAGACAGTTCTGACAGAAGTTCTAAAGGTACTGGTAAGGCTAATATCCCCTGTATTATCTTTCACAGCTGATGAAATATGGGAGAGAATACCGGAAGCTCTGAAGGAGGAAGAAAGTGTGCATCTTTCTTCATGGATTGAGTTAAATTCTCAATATAAAAATGAAGAACTGGATAAAAAATGGGGAAAAATCCATAGTTTAAGGAAGGAAGTAAATAAGAAACTCGAAGCGGAAAGGCAAGACGGAATTATAGGACATTCTCTTGATGCGAAGGTTCTTTTAAATGTTTCTAACGAAGAGTTCAGTTTTTTAAAGGACTACACTGAAATGGAAATTGCTGATTTGTTTATAGTGTCCCAAGTGAAGTTTGTAGATTCTTCTTTGGAGTCGACAGAAATCGATGGGATTTCAGTAGGAGTCGAAAAAGCATCTGGGGGAAAATGCGAAAGATGCTGGAAATATGATGAGAAAGTGGGGGAAAATCCTGTTCATACCGATGTATGTCCAAGATGTGCCCAAGTATTAGATAAGATTTAATAAAAAAGGAAACGGTATGTATTATATATTAATAATAATAGTTCTTACAGCTATTGATCAATTTACTAAATATGAAATGCTAAGAGTGTCAGGAGGGCAGGTAGGGTATTCTATTCCTATTATAGAGAACTTTTTTCATCTTACTTATGTGGAAAATCGCGGAGCGATATTCGGTATCCAGCAGGGAAGGATTCATCTCTTTACAATACTTAGTCTTGTTTTAATAGGGTATATTGTAGTTACAGAATTTAAAAACTACAAGAACTATACAAGATGGACTAAGGTGGGGGTCTCAGTTGTTGCGGCGGGAGCAGCCGGAAATATGATTGACAGGATATTCAGGCATTTTGTAATAGACATGATAGATTTTAACGGAATATGGGGATTTGTGTTTAACGTTGCTGATATGTATGTGCATATTGGTATCTATATTATTATAATCGACTATCTGGTAAGGAGATATTCGGAAAAGAAAAATAGTTAAGAAAGGATGGCAGACATGACTTTTCAGGAAATTATTTTAACTCTTCAGAAGTTCTGGGGGGAAAAGGGCTGTATTATCAGTAACCCCTATGATGTGGAAACAGGGGCAGGAACCTTTAATCCAGACACATTTCTAATGTCGTTGGGACCTGAACCTTGGAATGTGGCTTATGTGGAGCCTTCTAGAAGACCAAAGGATGGAAGATATGGGGATAATCCGAACAGAGTATATCAACATCACCAGTTTCAAGTGATAATGAAACCATCTCCGGCAAATATACAGGAACTTTATCTGGAAAGCCTTATGGCTCTCGGAATAGATCCTAAGGAACATGATATAAGATTTGTCGAGGATAACTGGGAAAGTCCTACTTTAGGGGCATGGGGGCTAGGTTGGGAAGTATGGCTTGATGGAATGGAAGTAACACAGTTTACTTATTTTCAGCAGGTGGGAGGTTTAGAGGTGGATATAGTACCTGTAGAACTTACATATGGACTGGAAAGGATAGCCCTATACCTTCAGAATAAAGATGATGTAAAGGAGCTGGAATGGACAGAGGGGGTAAAGTACGGTGAAAGAAGATATCAGTATGAATATGAGATGTCTAAATACAGTTTTGAAGTGGCTGATGTTACCATGAGTTTTCAGCTCTTTGACATGTATGAAAAGGAAGCTAGAAACTGTCTTGCAAATGGTTTGGTACTACCTGCTTATGACTATGTACTGAAATGTTCTCATACTTTTAACAATCTTGATGCAAGGGGAGCTATTAGTACAACAGAAAGAATGTCCTATATTTTAAGGGTTAGGGATTTAGCAAAAGGTTGTGCTGAGCTTTTTGTAGAGGCAAGGAAAAAACTGGGATTCCCACTGTTAAATAAAGAAAAGGGAGGTAACTAAACTATGAATTTTCTTTTTGAAATAGGTCTGGAGGAATTGCCTGCACGATATGTAGATCAGGCGGAGGAAGATCTTAAAAAGATAGCTGTGGAACAGCTGAAAAATAACAGGATAAAATTTTCTGAAATAGAGTCCTTTAGTACTCCCCGAAGAGTTGCAATAATCATAAGAGGACTTGCTGAAAGGCAGGAGGATCTCCATAGGAAAAGTGTAGGACCTTCTGTTGAGATAGCCTATAAAGAAGGAGTACTGACTAAGGCGGGAGAAGGATTTGTTAAATCACAGGGGGCTTTGGCTGAGGATATAAGTATAATAGAAAATGAAAAGGGGAAATACATCTTTATAGAAAAATTTGAAAAGGGAAAATATACGAAGGAAATAATTCCTGAAATCTTGGCTAATATAATAAGGGAAATGGAATTTGAAAAGTCAATGAAATGGTCAGACAAGTCCTTCAGGTTTGCACGTCCGATACAGTGGTTTGTGACATTGATGGATGATGAAGTGATTCCTTTTGAGTTTGAAGGGCTAAAGGGTGGAAATGTTACAAGGGGAATGAGATATTTTGCACCTCAAAACATAGAGATTTCCAGTCCAAATGAGTATGAAGAAATTTTGAGGAAAAATTTTGTAATAGCTAAAAAAGAGGACAGGAAATCAGAAATACTTAAAAGCATAAGGGAAAATTGTGAAAAGAACGGGGAAACTGCCATAATAAATAGCTATTTACTGGAAGAAGTAGTAAACCTTATAGAGTATCCGTATGCCATAATGGGTGAGTATAATAAGGATTATTTATTACTTCCAGAAGATATAACGACTATTACAATGGAAACTCACCAAAGGTATTTTCCAGTAAAGGATAAGAATGGAAAACTTACCAATAAGTTTATAGTAGTAAGAAACGCTCCTGAATATTCCGAGGTGGTAAAAAAAGGGAATGAAAAGGTAATCGAGCCAAGACTGGCAGATGCCAAGTTCTTTTTTGATGAAGATTTGAAAACTTCCTTATCTAAAAATGTGAAAAAGCTTAAAGAAATTACCTTCCAAAAGGATATGGGAACAATTTATGAAAAAATGATAAGGGCAGAAAAAATAGCCGA
This sequence comes from Leptotrichia sp., assembly GCA_041815005.1. Lineage (GTDB taxonomy): Bacteria > Fusobacteriota > Fusobacteriia > Fusobacteriales > Leptotrichiaceae > Leptotrichia_A. The sequence goes on from JBGXYD010000017.1 coordinate 9,364, forward strand.
ATATCTTGTGGATGAACTGAATATTCCTGACAAAAGAGAAACTGTCCTTAAAACCGTGGAGCTGGCAAAGGCAGATCTTGTATCCAATGTAATAGCAGAAAAGGAATTTACTAAATTACAAGGATTTATGGGTTCTGTCTATGCGGAAAGGCAAGGGGAGAATAAAGATGTAGCATTGGGGATATTTGAACATTATCTTCCACGTTATCAGGGAGATATTCTACCAACTACCATTGAAGGAGCATTGGCAGGGATAGCTGATAAGATAGATACAGTGATAGGATGTTTTTCTGTGGGATTAAAACCTACAAGCTCTAAAGATCCCTATGCCTTAAGAAGGGCTGTTCAGGGGATTATTCAAGTGATACTGAATTCCAGGCTTAAAATTGACTATATGAAGCTGGTGGAAAAAGCATATACAGTATTTTCTGAAAATAAGCCAGTATTGGAAAAAAATGTAGTAACTGATGTAACGGAACTTTTCAGGCAGAGATTGAGCAACCTGCTGGGGGAAAGATATAGTAAGGAGCTCGTTGGCTATGAAATAGGGATTGAAACAGATGCGGTAAGACTGGAGGAGAGATTGTCAGTTTTAATGGAGCTGTCAAAAACACCAAATTTTGAAATACTGATAAACCTTTTGAAAAGGGTAAAAAATATAGTAAAGGATGTTACGAATAAGGACGGTGTATTAGAGGAGCTATTTGAAAAGCAAGAGGAAAGGGAACTTCATAATTTGACAAAAAAACTGGAAGCTTTGGAAAAGGGAAACTTTTCAGAATATTTAAAGGTGCTTCTTGAAAATGCCCCTGTTATAAATAGCTACTTCGATAATACAATAATAAATGTAGAAGATGAGAAAATAAAAAATAATAGAATAGCGGCATTAAAAAAGTTGGAAAAATCCATAGACAAAATTATAAATATATAATATTAAATTTGACGTAAACTTCGTAAATAATGACTTTGAAGTCGTCAAGAAATATGAAAAGATATAAAATTGAAAAAAAGTATTGCTTTTTTTTAATAAGTATAGTATAATCTTAGAAGAAAGTTAGGTAGACTTAAAACAAAATGAAATATCATAGGAGGATAAAAATGAAAAAGTTAATTATTTTAGGAACAGCTTTACTAGCTTTAAATGCAGTAGCGTCTGAAATTCAATTAAAAGGTGGTTATGATTTACAGAGAAAATACAAAGTAGGAAGCGAATTTTTAAATGATGATTTCAAATTGAAAACAGGACCTACAATTGGAGTAGAGTATATTTTTGATAACCAAGGGGAATTTGAATGGGGAGTTGGAGGAGAATATAAATTCTCAAGCAACTCATCTAAGTTAAAAGTTAAAGAAAATGATTTAAAAATGTTAAGAACTGCACCAGTATATGCTTTAGGGAAATTTAACCTAATTACAACTGATTCAGGGAATGATGCTTTATATGTATTGGGAAGAGCAGGATACGGATTTGCCGCTGAAGATAAAAATTATGGAGCAAATGTTTCTGGTGGATTGTATGCAGCAGCAGGAATAGGTACGGAATTTGGACCTGTCTCATTGGAAGCATTATATGAAAGACAAAACTTGAAAACTGATTTTGGTGGAGGACGTGCAGATAAAGATAAAATTGATACAATTGGGTTAAGAGTTGGATATAGATTTGGTCAATTGAAAAATGACAGATCTCCAAAAGTTGTAACTCAAGTTGTTGAAAGAGAAGTTGTAAAGGAAGTTGTAAAAGAAGTTGAAAAACCTGGAAAGGATATAAATACTGGAAAGACAGTTGAATTACCATTTAGCTGTTCTGCTTCTGAAAAGAAATGTGTAATCAGAGGATTTAAAGTAGATGGCAGAGTACCTAATGAAGTTGAAGCTAAAGATTTAGGAACAATAGCAAATGTTATTAATGAATTTGCTGATGGTGGATCTATAGACTTTATTGGACATACAGATTCTACTGGTTCTGATGCTTACAACCAAAAATTATCAGTTGCAAGAGCACAAAATGTAGCTAGACTATTAAGAGAATATGGATTGAAAAATTCAATTTCTTACGGAACTATAAATGGTAGAGGAGAATCTCAACCTGCAGATACAAATAATACTGTAGAAGGAAGATACAACAATAGAAGAGTTGAATTATTCTTCCAGAATGTAGATTTTGAAAATGTAAGATTTGTTGATGGAAATTAATTAAATATAAAATGAGCTATCTAAGATAGCTCATTTTTTTGTAAATTTTGTTTAGAGTTAGAGAATAAGAATTGAGAAAGAGTAAAATAAAAAAATAAAAGTTTAACAGACGACTTAAAGGATATGGACAAAGAAAAATTAGAAATTAAGGTATCTAGGACTTGATATTATCAATTCAAAGGAGTAAATAAAAGAAATTTTGTCAAAGAAACTGTACCAAGAGGGTTAAATTGATAACAGTGAAGTAATATAATGGAGAATTAACTAAGAACATCCCTTAAATAAAGAAAAGGGATTATTTGACATTACAGTAAAAAATCGGTATAATTCAGTATAATAAACTTTTAAGAAATTAGATATGGTGCAGATAGGAAGTTTATTAATATTCCATCTTAAAAATTTGAAAAGGGGGAAAAATGGTAGAAGACATTTTAAAGGTAATATTATTAAGCCTTGTAGAAGGGCTGACGGAATTTATTCCTGTAAGTAGTACAGGACATATGATACTGGTAAATAAGTTTATAAACTTATCAGAAAACAAGACCTTTGTGGATGCATTTCAGATAATAATACAGCTAGGAGCAATACTTTCTGTAGTGGTGTATTATTGGGATAAAATATATCCATTTTCTTCATGGCTTTCCAAGGAGGAAAAAAGCGGGATTATGCTTATGTGGGTTAAAATTATAGTGGCGGTATTGCCAGCAGTGGTTTTAGGACTTCTTTTTGATGACATTATAAAAGTGCATTTTTTTAACTGGGTAAATGTATCTATAATGTTAGTAGTATATGGAATTATCCTTATTTGGATTGAATCAAGGAAGAAAAGGGAAGGTAAGATAAAGAGTGTAAAGGATATTTCTATTCCTACAGCAATAGGGATAGGGCTTTTTCAATGTCTAGCTATGATACCTGGAACATCAAGATCGGCAGCTACAATTATAGGTGGTGTACTTCTGGGGCTTAACAGGGTTCTTGCCACAGAATTTTCATTTTTCCTTGCAATTCCTACAATGCTGGGGGCAACTTTACTAAAAATAGTGAAGGATGGAGTTGCATTAAGTGGATACGAATGGTTTCTGATAGGACTTGGATTTGTATTTTCTTTTATGTTTGCCTACGGAGTAATAAAGGTATTCATGAACTATATCAAAAAACATGATTTTAAGATATTCGGATATTATAGGATTGTATTGGGACTTATTATGATCTTTCTCTTTGTAACGGGAATTGCGGGGAAATAATGATATATAGCAATATTGAAATTAATAAAGACAAGCTGGAAGAATTTGTAAGGCTTCTTTTGAAGGAAAATTATTGGATTTTGTCAGAAAATTCCCAAAAGGATATATTTATAAGGGTAACTGAAGATAGGGATAGAATTACGGTGGATACAGTACTTTTTAAAGGGAAAATGCCTAAATTCCAAGAAAAAAGTCAGTTTTCATCAGAGATTATCGAAAAGAGAGTAATGTCAGATTACGAAAAAATTTCCTGTGAGTACAGGGATCAGGGGGAGGTCATGGCAAAGGGTTCCCTTTTAAGGCTTTTTAATAAAGAGAAGGCATATAAATGGGGAGCCCTTGTGGGAGTAAGGCCCACAAAGATAGTAAGAAGATTTTTAAATAGGGGATTATCCTATGACAAAATAGAAAAAATTTTAAAGGATATTTATCATGTGAATGACCAAAAAGTACAACTTCTTATGGAAATAGTAAAAAGGGAAATGAAGTATCTAGATAGGGGAACTGTGGGGGTATATATCGGTGTTGCCTTTTGCCCTACAAAATGTACCTATTGCTCCTTTACAGCCTATCTTCTAAAGGGAAAATATGCCCAAAGGTATGATGAATATATTATGGGATTATATAGGGAAACGAAAGATACAGGAAAAATGACAAAGGAGTTGGGGCTAAAGATAAATACCATATATATTGGGGGCGGAACTCCTTCGATCCTGTCAGAAGAAGAAATCGAGGGACTTCTTTTGTCGGTAAAGAAAAACTATGACTTAGAGTTTCTTGAGGAATTCACTTTTGAGGCGGGAAGAATAGACACATTAAACAGAAAAAAAATGGAAATAATGAAAAAATATGGGATAACGAAGATAAGTATAAATCCCCAAAGCTTTAATGAAGCTACTTTAAGAAAAGTAAACAGATATCATAACAAGGAGGAATTTGATAATATTTATAAAATTGCAAGGGAGCTAGGATTCCAGATAAATATGGATCTTATTCTTGGATTGCCTGGAGAAACAACTAAAGATATCGTGTATACTTTGGAAGAGACTGCAAAATATAACCCTGAAAATCTTACGATACACTGTCTGGCGATAAAAAATGCAAGTAGTCTTAATAAGGAAGATTATATACATGTTGATACTATTGACTATGAGAAAATATACGAAAGGATAAATGAGATTGCTTTAGAAAAGGGTATGAATCCCTATTATATGTATAGGCAGAAAAATAGCTTCCAGTGGGGTGAAAATATAGGATATTCAATAGAAGGGTATGAATCCATATATAATATGGAAATGATAGAGGAAAATAAAACCATAATTGGAGTAGGTGCAGGGGCAGTAACAAAACTAATATGGCAAGGGGAAAATAAGGATAATATAAAAAGGATTTTAAATCCTAAAGATCCGCTTGTATGGCTGAATGAACTGGATATGAGAATTGAAAACAAAAGAAGAATAATAGGAAAATTTGTATTAGGGGGAAATATTATAAAGAATAAGAATCGGAAAAATGAAACTGGAAACTAAAAATTAAGAATAGGGGTGGGTTAAATGAAAAAAATAAAGTACATGGCTATTTTTGTAATACTTTTAATTATTGGGAACTTTCTGAGGGTGTCCATCGGAAACAAGAATATTCCTGATATTGAAATAAGTAAAGAAAAAACGTACCAAAAAAATGAAGCTAAAAAACAGAATGATTTGTCAGGGACAAAGGAAAAGTATGATGTTAACCTTGTAAAATATGAAGAATTGTTAAAACTGGGATTTTCAAAGTCAAAGGCAGAAAAGTTTATCAGTTTTAGGGAGGAAATGGGAATTATTTCAGATATTTCCGAGCTCAAAAATATTTCAAGGTTTGGAGAAGCAGGAATAAAGCAGGCAAAAAAATATCTCTACATAGATATGGAGAAAATAAAAAATCCTAAAGAAAACTACTTTGGAAGAGATTTTATTAAATACAACATAAATACCTTGAACGAGGAAAAAATGAAAATGCTGGGTTTTACTAAAAAGGAGATAAAACTTATTGTTTCCGAAATAGAAAAAGAGGATATCCGATCCAATATTGATATGGAAGAAATCATTGGAAGAAAAAGATATGAAGAAATGATGAAAAGGATAAAATTTACTGATTAAAAGTTACTAAGGTCATCAGGAGCCTAATCATGGACTTTGTACCTAATAAATATGAAAATGAAGAAGAGTATTTTAGAAGATAAAAATATTAATTTTATGAAAGTTTATCTAAAAATGTTTGAAATTAAGAAATTAAAAAGAAAAAAGTAGTTGACATATGAGCTAAAATCTATTAAAATAATTAAGTAACTATAAATCAGCCCGAGTGGTGAAATTGGTAGACGCAACGGACTCAAAATCCGTCGATAGTGATATCGTACCGGTTCGACTCCGGTCTCGGGCACCATTAATTTAAGACATTAATAAAGCATAATAAATAAAAAGCTATCTCAAAGAGAACATGTACCGAAAAACTGGACAATGAGAATTGAAAAGTTTGGAGGTACATGTTCTGAATTAATTTTCTAGAGATAGCTTTTTTACATATTTTATCATTCTGAATAAAATTTTTGCCAGCTACTGAAAAGACGGGAAGCAGCCCCATTATTTTTTTACTTTTTAAGAGAAACCACATTTTCCAAAATATCATTAATATCCCCGTCAACTATGACAGATTTGTCTATGATACTATTTATATAGACGGCATCTCCTTTATTTATACATACATATGTAGCGTAAGGAAAAGTTTTTGTCATGCTCCAGAAGGGGTATTTTATAATTCCAGGTGTATTACCTCCTACACCCAGTTCCAAAAATACTATTTTAGAATTTTGGTGTTTCATTAAAAAATTTTTATAGTTTTCCTGAGCTGTATACCAACCTTCGTCTTGAACGAAGGTATCGTCAATACGTAGATTCATTGTCATGGGAGCATTACACTTTTCACAATAGGGAATGAGCTCTGACGGAATCTTCAGATCCTTCTGCCTTTCTACCATTTCGTAAATAATTTTTCTGTTATCATAAGTTTTATTATGGCAAGGCTTTGAACATTGAAAAAGTCCGTAGTCTCCCTGGGTATAAAATAGACGTTCTTTATCAAAACCACTAATTTGAAATTGATGATCCACGTTGGTGGTAAGAATAAAATAATCTTTATCCTTAACGATCTGAAGAAGGTTTTTATATACGTTATTTACTTCAAATTCATATCTGTTATAATAAACATGCTTACTCCAGTATCCCCAGTATCTTTCAGGAGTTCCATAAGGATAGAAGCCAGCAGAATACATGTCTTTTAAATTATATTTCCTTATGAAATCCTTAAAATATTTTTCAAACCTCTCTCCTGAATAAGTGAGACCTGCTGCTGTAGAAAGTCCAGATCCTGCTCCTATTAATATGGCTTCAGCCTCATCCAGTATTTTCTTTAGATAAATGATATCATAGTTGTTATATGTTTCTTGTTCCTTCTCCTTATTAAAAATCATCTTTGATTCTCCTTGGTTAGTTAATTTTTTGGTACTTTTTAATTTTTTAAAAAGTATATTCAGCTTTTAGCAAGTTTTCATAAATATGAAAATCCAGTTCCTTAAATACATTGAAGATTACTTTTATATCACTGTTATGTGTTTTTTTAAAGTTCTTTACGGTTTTTACTGCTATTTCTGCAGCTTTTTTATTGGGAAAGCTAAATTCACCGGTAGAAATACAGCAAAGAGCTATACTTTCGACATTATTTTCAAGGGCTGTCTGAAGGCAGGAATCATAGGAGGAAGCCAGCTGACTGCATTGTTTTTCTGTGGGAGTTCCTGATATGATAGGACCTACAGTATGAATGATGTATTTGCATGGAAGATTGTAGGCTGGGGTTATCTTCGCCTTTCCTGTAGGTTCATCATTTCCCTGCTTCTGCATAAGAACATGGCAGTAGAGCCTAAGCTGCATTCCTGAAAAAGTATGTATGGCATTGTCAATGCAATTATGCCCAGGAATGAAGCAGCCCAGCATTTTTGAATTGGCGGCATTTACAATGGCATCCACCTTCAAGGCTGTTATATCCCCCCTCCAAAGATAAATATCCTTCTGTATTTCCTTCAAATCTTGAATATCTGTTATTCCCCGTTTATTTATCTCCTCCTTCAGATATTCATCCTGTATGGATAAAAATTTGTCATTAAGGGGTTTAAGAGGCATTCTTATATTCATTAGTCCCCTAAGGAGAGCCTTTTTTTTGTCGGTATTGTCAGGAATCCTTGTTTTTTCATCAGGGAAAGCCTCCTTAAAAAGCTCTGACAGCAAATAATCCAACCTTTCCTCATGAGTCATAATAATCATCCTTTCTATGAAAAATAGATAATCTGTTATTTTCTATATAATACAATTATGAGAAAGTTTTGTAAAGTAGGTACTTTCATGTTTTCTAGTATCTATGTGGAAACTATGAAAATCTAAAAAATTAAGTAAAAAAAATTTCTTTTTTGATATTGACTTTTTCAAAAATCGAGGTATAACCTTGTTAATAGATAACAAACAAAAAATATAGAATACTAACAAATCATATTATTTAGGAGGAATTAGAATGGCAAAAGTCAATGAAATCACAAGGGAATCTTGGATTCTTTCCACATTTCCTGAATGGGGAACTTGGTTAAATGAGGAAATTGAAAACGAAGTCGTGCCTGAAGGAAATTTTGCAATGTGGTGGCTAGGATGTGTAGGAGTATGGATAAAGACTCCTGGAGGTGCCAACATATGTATGGATCTGTGGTGTGGAAGAGGTAAGAACACCAAAAAGGTAAAGGATATGGTAAGGGGACATCAGATGGCAAATATGGCAGGGGTAAGAAAGCTTCAACCAAATCTAAGAGCACAGCCTATGGTAATGGATCCTTTTGCAATAAATGAAGTGGATTTCATACTGGCTTCCCACTATCATAGCGATCATATAGATATAAATGTTGCCGCTGCGATAGTAAACAACCCGAATCTTAGCCATGTGAAGTTTGTAGGACCTTGGTATTGTACAGAACTGTGGAAAAAATGGGGAGTACCTGAGGATAGACTGATTACAGTTAAACCAGGAGATGTTGTAAAGCTGAAAGATGTTGAGATACATGCACTGGACTCTTTTGACAGAACTTGTCTTGTAACGTTACCGGTTGAAGGGGCAGAAGAAAATGGTGGGGAACTTTACGGATTATGCCCGTCAGATGAGGAAATGGGAAGAAAAGCTGTAAACTATGTTTTTAAAACACCGGGTGGAAATATTTACCACGGGGCAGATTCCCATTATTCCGTATATTTTGCCAAACATGGGAAGGATTTTGACATAGATGTGGCTTTAAACAACTACGGGGAAAACCCTGTAGGAATAGCAGACAAGATGACTTCAATAGATCTTTTAAGAATGGCAGAAGCATTAAGGACAAAGGTTATAATACCTGTACACCATGATATATGGACAAATTTTATGGCAAGTACTGATGAAATTCTTGCCCTTTACAATATGAGAAAAGAAAGGCTTCAATATAAATTCCACCCTTTCATATGGGAAGTGGGAGGAAAATATACTTATCCTCAGGATAAGGATCTTATGGAATATCATCACCCACGTGGATTTGACGACTGTTTTGAGCAGGAGCCAAATGTGCAGTTTAAATCAATACTTTAAGTTTATAGAATTAGTATTTTAGAATAAGAATTTACTGGATTGTACTTATAAATGTTTGCAATACCAGAATTTTAGCATAAGGACTTACATAGATTAAAGTAATACGGATCAGGATAAAATATTTTATTATCTGGATTTAAAAATATAAGGAGGAATTATGGATTTTTTATTATCAAAGGGAACATTAGTAGGAATGTTTTTTCTAAATAATATTCTGGTTAAACCTTACTTTTTTGTTGGATTTTTAGTATTTGCAGGATATTTATTTTTAGGGAAAAAAGTATATGAAGCTGTTGGAGGATTTATAAAGGCTACTGTAGGATATATGATATTAAATGTGGGAGCAGGAGGTCTTGTTACAACTTTTAGACCAATTCTAGTAGCTTTAAAGACAAAGTTTGGTCTTGATGCGGCGGTTATAGATCCTTACTTCGGATTGCAGGCTGTAACAAAGGGACTAACTGAAAATAAATTAGTAGATAATACAATGATGGTACTTTTAATAGGATTTATTGTAAATATAATACTGGTACTGTTAAGGAGGCTCACAAAACTAAGAACTTTATTCATAACAGGTCATATTATGCAGCAGCAGGCGTCTACAGCTTTATGGATAGCGGCAGTAAGCTTTGTGCTGGGGGGAAGCAAGGTAGACCCTATGATGGGAGTACTTCTGGCAGGAGTCTTTGCGGGAGTATACTGGTCGGTGGCATCCAACCTTACAGTTGAACCTACTCAGAGGTTAACTGGAAACGCAGGATTTGCAATAGGACATCAGCAAATGTTTGCCATATGGTTTGTGGACATGATCGCTCCTAAAATTGGAAATCCTAAGAAAAAACTGGATGATATAAAACTTCCGAAATGGCTTTCAATACTTCATGACGACATTATTTCTACAGGACTTATAATGATTATATTCTTTGGGACTATAATGCTGCTGCTGGGTTCTGAATTTTTCACAGCTAAGCTTGGAAAATGTATTACAGAGGGTGCAAACCAGATATGTCCAATTATAAATAAAAATGGAGTGGACACAGGTGCCTTTAATCCAAAAAAAGAATGGTTTGGATCTTATGTAATTTTTACGACACTTTTATTTGCAGTATATTTAACAATTTTGAAAACAGGAGTTAGAATGTTCGTATCAGAGCTGACTGTATCTTTCCAAGGGATTTCCAACAAGGTACTTCCTGGTTCTTTCCCGGCGGTTGACTGTGCGGCATCTTACGGCTTCGGATCCCAGTCAGCGGTATTATTCGGATTCTTGGCTGGACTGATTGCTCAGTTTATATCTATAGCAGGGCTTTTGATTTTCAAGTCCCCTGTATTCATAATAACAGGATTTGTACCGGTATTCTTTGATAATGCCACAATAGCAGTATATGCGGAAAAAAGAGGTGGAGCAAGGGCTGCATTAATATTGTCCGCCTTATCAGGATTCCTTCAAGTCACATTGGGGGCAGCGGCAGTTCTTCTGTTTCAGATGCAAGGTCTTGGAGGATGGCATGGAAACATAGATCAGTCCACTGTATGGGTTGCACAAGGAGCATTAATGAAATATACAGGATATATAGGTTACAGTATTGTAATTCTTTCTATGCTTATTATTCCGCAACTTCAATATATGAAAGCTAAGAATTCAGAGACATATTTTTCTGGAGAAGTGGAGCTGGAAGAAGAGACATATTAAAAAATAATGTACATAATTCAAAGATTAATATGATATAATAGGATAAAACTTTAAAGAAGGAGAAGTGATTAAAATGATGAAAGTTTTAGCAGTATGTGGAAGTGGAATGGGAACAAGTATGATTATGAAAATGAAGGTAACTCAAGTACTGAAAAAGCTAAATGTCGATGCGGATGTAAATTCATGCAGTGTAGGAGAAGCAAAATCAGGACTTGCAAATTATGATCTTGTCCTAGCCTCTACCCATATAGTAGGAGAACTAAAGGGAGGACCCAACACTAAAATAATAGGTCTTCAGAATCTGCTCGATGCAAATGAACTTGAAACAAAGTTAAAGGAAGTAGGAATAGGATAGTCTGGAAAATTCTATTCAAATTATAAAATTTGGAGGAATAAGATGAATTTAATAGATTCTTTAAGGGAAAATAACTCGGTTGCAGTGAAACAAAATGCAGCAACGTGGGAAGAAGCTGTAAAAGCATGTATGCAACCCTTATTGGAAAATAATTCGGTAAAGCAGTCCTACGTAGATGCTATAATAGAAAGGACAAAGGAATTAGGACCTTTCTACATATTGGCTCCGGGTCTTGCCATGCCGCACGAAAGACCTGAAAAGGGAGTAAATAAGAACAGTTTCAGTTTTATAACCTTGGATAAGCCGGTGGAATTTCCAGATGGTCAGGAAGTAGATATACTGATAGGTCTTGCAGCTGTAAATTCAGATGTACATAACGGGGAGGCAATCCCCCAAATAGTTATGCTTTTTGAAGATGATGATGTTTTTGAAAAGATAAGGGAAGCAAAGGTTCCTGAAGATATTTACAAAATAATAGAGGATATAATTTCTAGATAATACTGTAAATTTAGGTAAATATAATCGGATATATAAAATATAAATTCAGGAAATATATATTATCAACACAGACTAGTAATATACGGGGTTGTTTCTTGTGGGGAATTGAAGCATCCGAACCTCACTTTTATGACCTCAGTCAAAAATAGGTACGGAGTGGAGCTTTAAAAAGATTCTCACTTGAAATGCCCCTTATTTTAGTGTAATTCATAAGGAAAATAGGGAATGAAAATCATAAATATATTGGGAGGAATATAATATGTCAAAACCGTTACTTCAAATTGCTTTGGACTCATTAAGTCTGGAAAAGGCAGTTTCAGATGCCAAAAATGCAGAGGCTCTTGTGGATATAATAGAAATTGGGACAATACTTGCATGTGCTGAAGGTATGAAGGCTGTAAAGACCTTGAGGGCATTGCATCCGGATCATATACTTGTGTGCGATTTAAAAACTACGGATGGGGGGGCTATACTGGCTAAAATGGCATTTGATGCGGGAGCAGACTGGCTAACTGTATCAGCAGCTGCACATCCTGCCACTAAGGCTGCATGCAAGAAGGTCGCAGATGAAATAAATGCTGAAAATAAGGAACTTAGGATACCGAAGGAAATTCAGATAGAAATTTATGGAAACTGGACATTTGAAGATGCAAAGGAATGGGTAGATCTGGGAGTAAAACAGGCAATATACCACAGATCCCGAGATGCAGAACTGGCAGGAAAAGGTTGGACTGAAGAGGATATTGAAAAGATGAAGAAACTTTCTGAACTGGGATTGGAATTGTCAATAACAGGAGGGATTGTACCTGAAGAAATTCATCTGTTTAAGGATATAAAGAATGCAAAGGTGTTTATTGCAGGACGTGCACTCGTGGGGGAAAAGGGAAAGGAAACAGCTGAAGCTATAAGAAAAGAAGTGGATAAATACTGGAAATAATACTGGAATAATAAAATAATAGAAAAAGAGGTTGGTATGAAGGACTTAAATAATCTGAATCTAGGAATATATGAAAAGGCTCTTCCAAAGGATATTGACTGGGTGGAAAGAATAAAGTTAGTAAAAGAATGCGGATATGATTTTGTGGAAATTTCAATAGATGAAACTGACGAAAGGCTTGCAAGGCTTGACTGGTCTGATGAAGAAATATACAGGATACATAAGGTACTTGTAGAAACAGGAGTAAGAATACCTTCCATGTGTTTTAGCGGTCATAGAAGGTTTCCTATGGGGAGCATAAATGCAGAAACTAGAAAAAAGGCAATGGGACTTATGGAAAAGGCGATAATCTTTGCAGATAAGATGGGGATAAGAACTATACAAATGGCAGGATACGACGTATATTATGATGTGGACGGAAAGACAGGAACTGTTGAAACAAAAGGCTATTTTATTGAAAATCTGAAAAAGGCGGTGGAATGGGCGTCTTCTTACAATGTAACCCTGTCGATAGAAATAATGGATCACCCTTTCATAAATTCCATAACAAAATACCTGGAATATTCCGAGCTGATAAATTCCCCATGGCTAAAGGTCTACCCTGATGTGGGAAACCTAACTGCCTGGCCTGAAAATGACACACTGCATGAGCTGGAATTAGGGATAAGGAAAGCCCAGATTACGGGAATACATTTAAAGGACACCTTGGCTGTTACAGATACCTTTGAAGGAAAATTTAAGGAAGTTCCATTTGGAGAGGGTTGTGTAGATTTTCCTAAAGTGTTTTCAAAATTAAAGGAACTAAACTATAAAGGACCCTTCCTTATAGAAATGTGGACGGAAAAATCTGATAATCCAATAGAGGAAGTAAAAAAAGCAAAGGAATGGATGCTTGATAAAATGAAACAGGGAGGATATATCTAAAATGCTGGAACAATTAAAAAAAGAAGTATTTAAGGCAAACCTTGCATTGCCTAGACATGGACTGGTGTTATTTACATGGGGGAATGTTAGCGGGATAGACAGGGAAAAGGGGCTTGTAGTAATAAAACCCAGTGGGGTGGAATACGATGAAATGAAGGAAAGCGACATGGTGGTGGTGGATCTTGAAGGAAATGTGGTGGAAGGGGAAATGAATCCTTCATCAGATACTCCTACTCACATTGAGCTTTATAAGAAATTCCCAAATATAGGGGGAGTTGTGCATACTCATTCTACAAATGCAGTGGTATGGGCACAAGCTGGAAGAGATATACCTCAATACGGGACTACACATGGAGATTACTTTTATGGCGGGATACCTTGTACAAGGAGGATGACCCCTCAGGAAATAGGAGGTGAATACGAAAAGGAGACAGGGACTGTCATAATAGAAACCTTTGAAAAAAGAGGGATAGATCCTGATTCGATACCTGGAGTACTAGTTCAAAGCCATGGGCCCTTTACTTGGGGGAAAAATCCTGATGATGCGGTACATAATTCAGTAGTGCTGGAGGAACTGGCAAAAATGGCACTTAATACGGAAATAGTAAATAAAAATGTGGAAATAATGCAACAGGAGCTTCTAGATAAGCATTTTTTAAGAAAGCATGGAGCAAATGCCTATTATGGTCAAAAGAAAAAATAAATATAGAGACTAATTAAAGTGGCACTTTATTGAAAAATAACGGGAGTAACTGTAAAATTAATTTTAAATCCTTAAAAATAGCGGTCTTTTTCAAAATCAGTCAAAAGAAAAGTTGAAAATTTTTAGAGTTATATGGTATTATATTCATTATATTAAAATGTGGGATGGTTAGAAATGGATGAAAAGCAAGATATAAAAACAAACCCTAATCTCGTCATAGCCTTGGGTTATTATATAAAGAATAAAAGACTACAAAGAAATATGGGACTAAGAGAAATGGCGGAGTTATTACAGATAAGTCCTGCTTATTTATCTAATTTGGAGTCAGGAAAGCACAGTATGACGAATCCTCTCCTGTTAAAGAAGATTTCCAAAATCTTGAATGTTGACCATCTTAAGCTATTTAAGATAATAGGTTATACAGATAAGGATATGGACGACTTGAAAAAGGAACTTATGTCGGAACTGATAGAGGAAATATCTGATATAGAGATGGGGAAGATAATAGAAGAATTGATGAAAATGAAGCCGGAAAAAGTTTTTTTAGTGAAACAATATATAGAACTCTTAAATAGTAAATAATAGTATCAGATATTTTATTGTAAAAGGCTGTCATGGGAAAATTTTCATGGCAGTTTTTTCAGTTAAAAAGGCTGACAAAAAAGTAGGCCATAAAAAAATAAATGGAAAAATTTAAAATATATCTTCAAATTTTGATAAATATATACTATAATATATAAAATATGATGGATATTATTTATTGAAAATTTGAAGTTTGTTTTAGAAGGAAATTCAAGAAAAAAGAGTCGCAACTTATGAAAAAATGAAAAGCACTTCAAAAAAATTATTGTAAAAACAATCTATAATTAATCGAGGTTTAATATAAATATTGTATAATAGTTTCAGATCGTAAAAGATCTGAAACCTCAATTAACCCCCCCTTTTATAAGACCTCTTTTAAAAAGAGGTCTTTTTAATTTAATAGATAATTAAATAGATAGTTGAGATATTTAAAAATAAATAATAGAGTTTCATGTTATAGAAATGAAAAATAAACTAATCAGGAGGAAAAATGTCAAGTTATAAAAGTAGATATGAAAAGGAAAGGAGCTCAAAAGGGCTTAAGATTATTGCCCTCCTATTTATTCTGGCGGCAGGGCTAGTGTTGTTTTCTAAATTTTATCTAAAAAGGATAAATGATGGGCTAAAGACAGAAATAAAGCAACTTAAGGAGAAAAAGGAAGCACTATCAGGTGAAGTTCAGGAACTGGAAAAAAGCTATGGTGAAGTGGAAAAAAGCTATAATAACCTCATGACAAAACTGAACCAAAATAAATAAATAAAATATTAAGAAATCAATATAATTTCTAAGAGAGGAGAAGGAATGAAAAAGTTACTTGGAGGAGCAATTGTACTTCTAAGTCTTATTGGAATAGGATATTCCGGGATGGAAATTTTTGCAGCTACCAAAGGGAGCCTTGAAAAGAGATCCTTGACAAAGGACATAACAAAACTGGAGGAAAAAAAGAAAAGTACAACAACTTCCCTAAAGGAGGTTACTGAAAAGAACGATAAATTGAAAAAGGAATATAATAAATTAAGGGAACAAAAGGGGATTAAGGTTGTTTATCTAACTTTTGATGACGGACCTACACCTAATAATACTCCAGAAATATTGAAAATATTAAAGAAAAATAATATAAAGGCAACTTTTTTTGTAATAGGGCAAAATCATGATATGTATAAGCAAATTGTGAATGAAGGACATGCCATAGCTATACATACATACACACATAACTATAATGAAATATATGCTTCCGTAGATGCTTTCTTTAAGGATCTTTACAGGCTAAGGGATGTTATAAAGGAAAAGACAGGGGTAGACCCGAAGGTTACAAGATTTCCTGGAGGGTCAAGTACGACAAGAGCATCAAAGGCTTTAAAAACTCAAATAATTAACAGGCTTACAAAGGAAGGATATGTGTACCAGGATTGGAATTGTGACAGCAGAGATGCTTCAGGAAATAGAATTCCTGTAGAGACATTAGTTAAAAGTTCTTTTTGTGATGTAAGGGAAGTGAATCTCCTGATGCATGACAGTTTTACAAAAACAACTACTGTACAGGCCTTGCAGCAGATAATAGATATATATAAGAGCAAAGGATATATATTTGAAGTTCTTACAGTAGATAGTCCTAGATTCCAGCATATGAAACAACCAGAAAGAGCTAACTAAGGTTAATCTAAGCGAAGGTTATACCACTTAATGATATAATCTACCAATAATTTTTAGATTTTTGGAGGATATATTATATGAAAAAAATAATATCTATACTGGCAATTACAGCATCATTTTCATTAATGGCGATGTCAAATGGTACAGATAAGTCCACTGCAGATAAAGTGGAGAAAAATGCAACAGCAAGAAATATAATCTATATAAAGGAAGAAAAACCGATAGCCGTTGAAGGTATACGTGATAAAGTTACAGGAGGAAATATAGAAACCGAAAAGGATGAACTTGCAAAATACAAGCACTATCAGACGGGAACGGCTTCCTATTATGGGGGAAAATGGCATGGAAGAAAGACTGCCAATGGAGAAATATTTAATCAGAACAGTATGACTGCAGCACATAAAACTCTTCCTTTTGGAACAAAAGTGAGGGTTACAAACCTGAATAATGGAAAGTCTGTAATAGTAAGAATAAACAACAGGGGACCTTATACAAAAGGAAGGATTATTGATTTAAGCAAGGCTGCCTTTTCCAAGATAGAAAATACTGGAAGGGGAGTTACAAGGGTAAAACTGGAAATCATGAAATAATTATTACAAAAATAGATTTGTTATGGAAAGGTGGATAAGGAATTGTTAAAGGGAAAAATAGCATTGGTAACAGGTGGAGCAAGAGGAATTGGAAAGGAAATAGTCTTAAAATTTGCTGAAAATAGTGCAAAGGTAATATCAGGAGATTTGATGGATGCTGACTATACTCATGAAAATGTAGAGCATATAAAGCTAAATGTTACAGACAGGGACAACATAAAGGAAGTGGCAAAGAAATTAAAGGAAAAATACGGAAAGATAGATATACTTGTAAATAATGCAGGGATAACGAGAGATTCTTTATTACAGCGTATGAAGGAAACTGACTGGGATTTAGTTATAGACATTAACTTAAAAGGGGTCTATAATGTGATGCAAGGTTTGGTTTCACTTCTTCTGAAAAGTGAAGGATCAAGTGTAATAAATATGGCTTCAGTTGTGGGACTGGACGGTAATGTAGGACAGACTAACTATTCTGCCACAAAGGGTGGAGTAATAGCTATGTCAAAAACATGGGCAAAAGAATTTGGAAGAAAAAATTTGAGATCAAACGCAATAGCACCAGGATTTATTAAGACTGATATGACTCATGTTCTTCCTGAAGCGGTAGTGGCAAAGGTATTAGATAATACACCGTTACAGTCTATGGGAGATGCGGAAGATGTTGCAAATGCGGCACTTTTCCTTGCCAGTGATATGTCCAAGTTTATAACAGGGCAGGTTATAAGGGTAGATGGAGGATTAAATCTATAATTTATGTCAAAAAATAGAAATAAGGTTTATGCCTATTACCTTCTAAATACAGGTGAAGAAGGTATAGTCTATGACTGGACTGAATGTCAGAAGATAATCAAAGGGAAAAAGGTAAGATATAAGTCCTTTAAATTGGAGAAGGATGCAGAGGAATGGCTGGTAGGCGGAGCTAAATACGAATCAAAGGAAGACAAGCAAGAAAAAATATATACTTTACTTTCAGAGCTTGAACGGGATGCTATCTATTTCGATGCAGGAACAGGACGTGGTAAAGGGGTGGAAGTCAGGTTGACTGATTATAACGGGTTTCCATTACTTCACAAAATTCTGGATGTATCCAAGATAAATGAGTTTGGAAATTATTATCTGGCAGAGGGAAGAACTAATAATTTTGGGGAGCTTGTGGGTATTTTTGCGGCATTGAAATATGCGGAAAAATATGGTATAAAAATTATATGTGGTGATAGTAACTTAATTATCGAATATTGGTCCAAAGGAAGATATAATTCCGAAGAGCTTTCACCTGATACTGTGGAGCTTATAAAAAAGGTGACTTTACTTAGGAGAAAGTTTGAAAGGAAAAATGGAATAATAAAGAAAATTTCAGGAGATGTGAATCCTGCTGATTTAGGATTTCATAAATAGATATGGAGGTTTTTTAAATGAAAAAAATGTTATTATTTTTATTGATGGCTGTAGTTTTTTTGGTAGGATGTTCATCTGCTAAAAAGGGGAAAACAGCGGACAAGGTGTATGAAGGGCAATATATAAGGGCTCTAAATATCTTTACACATAAGAAGGACAATCTTGTATTTAAGGACAAGACAGTGACTTATTCATTACAGGATAATTCTGGTGCATTGGATCTTATATATGATTCAATAGGACGTAGTCATGGAGTTACAGACGAAGACGTGGTTACATTGAAGGTATCAGGAAGAGTTTCAAATGGAGTACTTATAGTGAGAAGAGTACTTAATTATAGAATTCCTGTGGAAAAAATGAATGGAGAAATCTTAGAGTTACAGTAAAATTACATAGAATTTATATGTAAAAATAAGTAAGTACAAATAGAAAATATTGATAATATATTATAGACTAGGGGACAATAGAACTCTAGTCTTTTCATATGTTAAAATATGTGATATAATAAACGACGTTATAAGAAACGTTAATTAAAGGAGATATAAGTGAGTAAAAAAGCAACAATAATAACCTATGGATGTCAGATGAATGTAAATGAAAGTGCTAAAATGAAACAGATACTACAATCAATAGGATATGAAATAATAGATGACATAAACAGTTCGGACTTGGTTTTATTGAATACATGTACAGTGCGTGAAGGTGCAGCCGTAAAAGTCTATGGTAAATTAGGAGATTTAAAGAAACTTAAGGAAAAAAAAAATGGAGAAATGATAATCGGAGTAACAGGATGTCTAGCACAGGAGGTAAGGGACGAATTCATAAGGAAAACTCCTTATGTTGACCTTGTACTTGGAAATCAGAATATAGGAAGGCTCCCTGATATTATTGAAAGAATAGAGAGGGGGGAAGCCGCCCATGTTGTTATGGTGGAAGATGAGGATGAATTGCCAAAAAGGGTTGATGCAGATTTTGGGGATGATATAGTTGCTTCAATTTCAATAACATATGGTTGTAATAATTACTGTACTTTCTGTATAGTACCTTATGTCAGAGGAATGGAAAGATCAGTTCCTTTACATGAAGTCTTGCAGGATGTAGAAAAATATACTGAGAAAGGCTATAAGGAGATACTGTTTTTAGGTCAAAATGTAAACTCATATGGAAGTGATTTGGCAGATGAAAAAGATAACTTTGCAAGGTTATTAAAAAAAAGTTCAGAAATAGAAGGAGATTTTTGGATAAAATATATATCACCACATCCTAAGGACTTTTCAGATGAAGTAATAGATACAATAGCAGATAATTCTAAAATATCTAGAATGCTTCATTTGCCTCTACAATCAGGATCAACAAAGATACTTGAGGCAATGAACAGGGGTTATACAAAAGAGGAATTTATAGCTTTAGCAAAAAAAATAAAAGAAAAAGTACCTGATATAGGTTTGACAACGGATATTATAGTTGGTTTTCCAGGGGAGACTGAGGAGGATTTTCAGGATACTATGGATGTTGTAAATGAGGTTGGATTTGAAAATGCCTTTATGTTTATGTATTCTATAAGAAGTGGAACCCCTGCGGCAACGATGGGAGAGCAGGTGGATGAGCAGACAAAAAGTGAGAGGCTCCAGCAACTTATGAGACTTCAGAATCAGAAGGCGAAGGAAGAAAGCCAGAAATATCTTGGAAAAACGATAAAGGTACTGGTGGAAGGTCCAAGTAGAAAAAATCCTGAAATGTTAACTGGAAGGACATCAACACACAAAATTGTATTATTTAAAAGCGATAGAAAAGATTTAAAAGGAGAGTTTGTAAATACTAGAATATACGAGGCGAAAACATGGACATTATATGGAGAATTGGAGGAATAAATGAGTGAGGAAGTAAAGGAAACACCTAAAAGAGGTAGAAAAAAGAAGGTAACAGAAAATTTAGAGGAAGGATCTAAGGAGGCTGTAGTAGAAGTTGAAGTAAAAGAAGTTAAAAAACGTGGTAGAAAGCCTAAAGTAGTACAGGTGGAAGAAGAAAAAGTAGAAAAAATAGAAGTGAAACCAATACAGGAAAATTTACCTGAAGAAAAGAAAGAAACTGATAAAGAGGTTATTGAAAAAAAAGTAATGGAAAAAACGGAAGAGCATGAAAAGGATGAAGTGACAAATGAACATAGGAATGACAAGAGAGAGGAAGAGATTATAAAGGAAATTCTTGGAATGAATGTAACCTCCTTAAAGAAAATGGCAAAGGAATACAAAATACCCCATTTTTCAGTCATGACAAAATATGACCTTGTAAATGCGATTCTCATTGAAAAGGGTAAAGAGATAGGGAAAACATACGGCTATGGGAAACTTGATATAATGGGGGAAGGAACTTTCGGATTTTTAAGGAATACCACAATAGGACCTGACGTATATGTCTCACTATCCCAGATAAAAAGATTCTTTTTAAGAAGTGAGGATATAGTATTTGGAGAACTAAGAGTTCCTATTTCCACAGAAAGAAACTATGGGATATTGAAGGTTCTCCTTATAAACGGGGATTTACCGGAAAAATCATTGGAACGTCCATTTTTTGATGATCTTATACCATCATATCCAGACACAAAAATAAACTTAGGACATGGGGAAATCTCTTCAAGGATAATAGACCTTCTATCTCCGATAGGAAAAGGTCAAAGAGGGCTTATAGTTGCTCCTCCTAAGGCAGGTAAGACAGTACTTTTATCAACTTTGGCAAATGACATAATAAAATACAATCCTGAAATAGACGTATGGATACTGCTTATAGATGAAAGGCCTGAAGAAGTTACGGACATTAAGGAAAACGTAAAAAAAGCAGAAGTTTATTCGGCTACCTTTGATGAAAATCCTAACGTCCACACACAGGTTACTGAAAATGTCATTGAGATGGCAAAAAGGGAAGTTGAACGGGGAAAGGACATAGTTATATTGATGGACAGCCTTACTAGGCTTGCAAGATCTTATAATATAACAATTCCTTCCAGCGGAAAGCTAATTTCAGGAGGAATAGATCCAAATGCCCTCTATTATCCCAAAAGATTTTTAGGAGCTGCAAGGAACATAAAAAATGGTGGAAGTTTAACCATAATAGCTACTGCCCTTATTGAGACAGGAAGTAAGATGGACGATGTAATCTTTGAGGAATTTAAGGGTACAGGTAATATGGAGATTATTTTAAGCAGGACGTTGGAACAGCTTAGAATATTCCCAGCAATGGATGTTCTTAAAAGTGGAACAAGAAGAGAAGAGCTTCTTATTAATAGAGCTAATCTTGAGAAGATATGGAGACTTAGAAGAGAACTGAGTCAGATGTCAGAAGTGGAAGGAATGCGAAGGCTTATAGAGCTTATAAAGAGTTATGATAATAATGACGATTTATTGAAGGATCTATATTCCAAAAATATTCCGAAGAAGTAGAAAAAATTATGAATTTTTAAGTTTAAATTTTCTTTGTTTTATCAGCTAGAGATATAGAAATTTCTAGCTGTTTTTATATTTTGAATCATAAAAACATAACATCAAAATTGTGATTTTTTTAATTTAGCATAGTGAACACTTTTATTTTCAAATGAAAATTAATTCCCCTTCGGAGATTGACTAATAAAAAAGATATGGTATATTATATTATTAAGATAAACCCTAAACTAGGGAGGAGAAAAATGTGTAAGAATAAGTTGAAAGAAAAGGGATTTAAAGAGTTGGAAGATTTTATAAAAAATCTTGAAACAAAAGATGGAGCATTGATTTCTGTGCTGCATAAAGCTCAAAGTATATTTGGATATTTACCTTCAGATGTACAATTGTTTATAGCTCAGCAATTGGATGAATCATTGGCTCATGTTTATGGAGTAGTTAGTTTTTACTCCTATTTTACTATGATTCCTAAAGGAGAAAACCCAATTTCCATATGTATGGGTACAGCATGTTATGTTAAAGGTGCTAATAAGGTTTTAGAAGAGTTTCAAACACAGTTGAAAATAAAACCTGGAGAAACAAGTTATGATGGAAAATTTTCCATCGATGCATTAAGATGTGTTGGTGCATGTGCTATAGCACCTGTGGTTTTAGTAGGTGAGAAAGTTTATAAGAAAGTAAAGCCTAGTGATGTTCCAAAAATTATAGCAGAATATTAGTGTCCTTTTATTAAAAATTGTAAAATGGAGGAAATGATATGTTACGTATATCTTCGAAGGTGGATTTAACCCGTACTAAAGAAAACGTTAGTAAGAGCAAGACTTTTAAAAAAGAAGTTATAGTATGTGGAGGAACAGGATGTATATCATCTGGGAACGATATAATATTAGAAAAATTGCAACTGGGAGTAAAAAAAATCGGAAAAGAAGACGAAATCAGAGTCGTTAAGGTAGGATGTGTAGGATTTTGTGAAAAGGGTCCGATAGTAAAGATATTACCTGATAATGTATTTTATGCGGAAGTTTCTCCAGATGATGTGGATGAGATTATAAAGACAGATTTATTAAGTGGACAGATAGTTGAAAAACTTTTATGCAAAGATTCAGAAACAAATGAACTTATAAGCAATTCAGACAATTTAGATTTTTATAAAAAACAGAAAAAAATAGCACTAAGAAATTGTGGACTGATAGATCCTGAAGATATAGATGATTATATTCTACATGATGGGTATAAAGCCCTAGAAAAAGCCATAAGTCTGACACAGCAGGAAGTTGTAGATATTGTAAAGGCTTCGGGACTTAGAGGTAGAGGAGGAGGAGGTTTTTCCACAGGTTTAAAATGGCAATTTGCATTAAATAATAAATCGGATCAAAAATATGTGGTATGTAATGCTGATGAAGGAGATCCAGGAGCCTTTATGGACAGAGCCATATTAGAAGGAGATCCCCATTCAGTAATTGAAGCAATGGCAATATGTGGATATGCCATCGGTGCAAATAAAGGACTGGTTTACATAAGGGCTGAATATCCTCTTGCTGTGCATATTTTACAAATTGGTATAAAAGCAGCAAAGGAAAGAGGATTATTAGGGGAAAATATATTTAATTCAGGATTTAATTTTGATATTGAAATTAAATATGGGGCAGGAGCATTTGTTTGTGGAGAGGAGACAGCTCTTATCCATTCGATGGAAGGGAAAAGGGGAGAGCCAACTACAAAACCTCCGTTTCCAGCTGAAAGTGGATACTGGAATAAACCGACAAATGTTAATAACGTAGAGACCTTTGCAAATATCCCTGTAATCATAAATGAAGGAGCAGAAAAATTTAGAGAACTGGGAACGGAAAAGTCCCCTGGGACTAAAGTATTTGCCCTTGCCGGTAAAATAAATAACATAGGATTAATAGAAGTACCATTGGGAATAACTTTAAGGGAGGTCATATATGAAATTGGAGGGGGTATAAAGGACGGAAAGAAATTTAAAGCTATTCAGACAGGAGGTCCTTCAGGAGGATGTCTAACAGAAAAGGATCTAGATACTCCTATAGATTTTGATACTTTAAAGGAAAAAGGTTCGATGATGGGATCAGGTGGAATGATAGTAATGGATGAGGATGACTGTATGGTATCAGTGTCTAAATTTTATCTAGATTTTACTGTAGATGAGTCCTGCGGAAAATGTACCCCATGTAGAATAGGGAATTTAAGATTACTAGAAATTTTAGAAAAAATAACAGATGGAAAAGGAACAGAAGAAGATCTGAATAAATTACTGGAGTTATCTCATATAATAAAGGATACTTCATTGTGTGGACTAGGTCAGACAGCACCAAATCCAGTAATATCGACATTACATAATTTTTGGGATGAATATATTGCCCATGTAAGGGATAAAAAATGTCCGGCAGGTGCATGTACAGGACTTGTAAGATATGAAATAAATGCAAAATGTATAGGATGTACTGCTTGTGCAAGGGTATGCCCTGTTAATTGTATAGCTGGGAAAGTTAAGGAAAAACATGAAATAAATCAGGAAGCATGTATAAAATGTGGAGCTTGCTATAATGCATGCAAGTTTAGTGCCATTGATAGGGCTTAGTGGAGGAGTTAAGTTATGGATAAGACAATGAAATTACTAAATGTAACTGTAGATGGAAAACTGGTTCAAGTTCCTGAAGGAACTACAATACTTGCAGCAGCAAGGTCAGCAGGAATAACGATACCTACATTATGCTATTTAAATTTGTCAGATTTTGGATGTGTAAATAACGTGGCATCCTGTAGAATATGTGTAGTTGAAGTGGAAGGGAAAGCTAATTTATCCCCTGCATGTGCAACTCCGGTGTTTGAAGGGATGAAGGTGAAAACTAATACAGTGAGAGTATTAAATTCAAGAAGGGCGGTTTTAGAGTTACTCCTTTCGGATCATCCTAAAGACTGTTTGATTTGTCAAAAATCAGGAGAATGCGAATTACAAGATTTGGCTGCTTCATTTGGAATAAGGGAAATAAGATATCCAGGGAAAGAATCTACCTATAGGAAAGATGTTTCAAAAGCAATAATAAGGGAAAGTGATAAATGTATAATGTGCAGACGTTGTGAAACAATGTGTAACGAAGTACAGACTGTGGGAGCTTTATCTGCCATTGAGAGAGGTTTTAATGCTATTGTTTCGACAGCTTTGGAAATGGATTTGAGAGATTCAGTATGTACATATTGTGGACAGTGTGTTGCTGTATGTCCTACTGGAGCATTAATAGAAAATGATGCCACATGGGATGTTTTAAAGGTGCTGTCAGATCCGTCAAAGACTGTAATAGTTCAGACGGCTCCTGCAATAAGAACAGCTCTAGGGGAAGAGTTTGGATATCCTGCTGGAACTCCTGTAACAGGAAAAATGGTGGCAGCCCTTAGGAAATTAGGATTTCATAAGGTTTTTGACACTGATTTTGCGGCAGATTTGACTATAATGGAAGAAGCTTCTGAATTGTTGGATAGGTTAGTAAGATATAAAAAAGGAGATACTACAGTTAAATTACCATTACTTACCTCATGTTGTCCTGCTTGGGTAAACTTCTTTGAGCATAACTTTCCTGACTTATTGGATGTACCTTCCAGTGCGAAATCTCCAATGCAGATGTTCTCTGCAGTAGCAAAAAATATTTACTCTAAGGAATTGAATATTAAAAGGGAAGATTTAGTGGTTGTATCGGTTATGCCGTGTATTGCAAAGAAATATGAGGCTGACAGGGAAGAATTTTCAAAGAATAAAAATCCAGACACAGATATTGTTTTAACAACAAGAGAATTGGCAAGACTTATAAAATATGCCAATATTAATTTCAAATCCCTTAAAAATGAAGATTTTGATAATCCATTAGGTGAATCAACAGGAGCCGGAGTTATATTTGGTAGAACAGGTGGAGTTATAGAGGCTGCACTTAGGACAGCTGCTGACTGGTATACAGGGGAAAGCCTTGAAGAAGTTGATTATAAACAGGTAAGAGGGCTTGAAGGTGTAAGGAGTGCCGATGTAAAAGTTGGAGATCTTGATTTAAAAATAGGTATAGCACATGGACTTGGAGAGGCAAGAAAGTTGCTAAATGAAATAAGAGAAGGAAAATCACAGTACCATGCGATAGAAATAATGGCTTGTAAAGGAGGATGTATCGGAGGAGGAGGTCAGCCTTATCATCACGGTAATACATCTATTCTTAAAAAGAGAATGTCTGTTATTGAGTTGGAGGATACTTCTAAAACAATAAGAAAATCTCATGATAATCCATATATTAAAAAATTATATGAAGAATATTTTGGAAAGCCGTTAGGAGATAAAGCACATGAATTACTTCATACTCATTATTTTGAAAAAAGTAAGGTTTAATAATATCCTTTACAGTATAAATTAAATTGAAATATAAAAAACCATATCTTTAAAAAATCCTAAAAAAATTTCATGATTAAAGATATGGTTTTATTAATTATTATATTATAATACTATATAATTACCGATTATTCACATAATT
This sequence comes from Leptotrichia sp., assembly GCA_041815005.1. Lineage (GTDB taxonomy): Bacteria > Fusobacteriota > Fusobacteriia > Fusobacteriales > Leptotrichiaceae > Leptotrichia_A. The sequence goes on from JBGXYD010000017.1 coordinate 35,792, forward strand.
GTAGACACAGAATTAAAAATTATCAGGCTATTAATATTTTAGACCATATTTGTTTAAAAGTTCGTCATATTTTCCATTTTCTTTCATTTTTTTGATTTCTTCATTAAACTTCTTAACTAAATCAGGATGCTTGTCCTTATCAAAAGCAATTGCCATACCTGCATCCAATTTTTTCTCAAAAAAGATTTCAAGTTCAGGATTCTTTTTCATATATTCCAATGCGACTATATTTTCAAGAATAATAGCATCTATTTTTCCGGAGTTTAATTCCATTATAACATTTACAGTGGATTCATTAGGAACGACAATCGCACCTTGAATTGATTTTGCTTCTATTTCCTGTATAGTTCCAAGCTGAACACCGATTCTTTTACCTGATAGAGACTCAATGGAGTTAACTTGGGAATTTCCTTTTTTTCTCAAATAAACTTGTGTAGACATAAAGTATTCATCAGTAAAGTCCACAGATTTTTTTCTTTCTTCCGTAGCACTCATACCAGATATGATTAAATCAATTTTTCCGGCTTTTAAAGCAGGAATAAGACCGTCAAATGACTGATCGATAATTTCCAGTTTATAACCAAGATTTTTACTGATTTCATTTATAAGATCAATGTCAAAACCTTTTATTTCACCATCCTCAATATATTCAAAAGGTGCAAAAACAGCATTCAATCCCACACGCAGAACTTTCTCCTCTCCTGCCTTATTTTCTGAATTACCTTTAGTTTCTTCTTTTTTCCCGCAGGAAAGTATTCCCATCATTAAAACTGCCATAATTAAGATTATTTTTTTCATTTTTATTTTCTCCATTCTTATAATTTTTATTTTTTTATTCTCCATTTTACAAATATTTCTTATTTTTTAATTTTTCAAAAACTATATTTGATTTTACATAAATTTCCCCTGTTATAAATTTCTAATGATTTAAAACTTTTTCTAAAAATATCCTTGTTCTTTCTTCACGGGGATTTTCAAATATATTTTTAGGTATATCATCTTCTATGATTTCTCCTTGATCCATGAAAAACACCCTATTTGCAACATTTCTGGCAAATCCCATTTCATGAGTGACAACTAGCATTGTCATTCCTTCTTTAGCCAGTTCCTTCATAACTTCAAGTACTTCCCCGATCATTTCCGGATCAAGGGCTGATGTAGGCTCATCAAAGAGCATGATTTTAGGGCTCATGGCAAGTGCCCTTGCTATTGCTACCCGTTGTTTCTGACCTCCTGAAAGTTTATTTGGGTATTCCCCTTCCTTATCAGAAAGTCCTACCTTCTTAAGCAGTCCTCTTCCTAAGTTTTCGGCTTCCTTTACAGGCATCTTTTTTAACTTTATCGGCCCCAATGCAATATTTTGAAGGACTGTCTTATGAGGAAACAGGTTAAAATGCTGAAATACCATTCCTACATTTTCCCTTATCTTGTTTATATTGATCCCCTTTCCTAAAATATTTTCACCTTCTATAATAATTTTTCCAAAAGTAGGTTCCTCCAGCCTGTTTATACATCTTAGGAAAGTAGATTTTCCGGAACCGCTGGGTCCTATAATTGAAATTACCTCACCTTGACCAATTTGAGTATTTATTCCCTTTAGAACCTTCAGCTCTCCAAATTCCTTTTCAAGATTCACAATACTAATCATTTCTTTTCAGCCTCCCTTCCAGTATTTTACTTAACAAGGAAAATAGCTTTACACTTACGTAGTATATAAGTCCAGTAAATATAATAGGCTTAGGATTGAAATAAGTGTTTTGTAAACTTTTACTATACATTGTAATATCTATTACACTTATATATCCTACAATGGAAGTTTCCTTGAAAAGAACAATAAATTCGTTTACAAGGGCAGGAAGTATATTTTTTATGGCTTGAGGCATTACTATTTCATTCATTGCCATCCCATAAGGCATCCCTATAGCCCTTGCTGCCTCCATTTGTCCTTTATCAATACTTTCAATTCCTGAACGGACAATTTCTGCAACATAGGCGGCACTGTTAAGCCCCAAGGCTATGACAGCTACATAAAAGTTATTTCTCCATGTTGCAAAGACAATAACTGAGAAAATAAGCAGCTGTAATATCATAGGAGTCCCCCTCATTATATCCACATATTCATCAATCAAGAATTCCACAATAAATATTTTTTTAAACTTTATAAAGGCAAGAAGCACCCCAAGTGAAATACCGATTAAAGCCCCTCCGGTTGTCAATCCCAGTGTTACAAGATAACTTTTTACATACAGTCCTCTTTCTATTTCACTAATCTCCTTTGGGTAGGACCACCATGCTATGATTCCTACGAAAACTAGGAAAAGCATCACTTTAAATATAGAATTTATCTGAGTATACAGCTTTTTTTTATTTGTCATTATATTTATTAATTTATATAAACATTAATTCTAAATATATTTATATAACTCCTTTCTTTTTAATCTTCGGAAGTATTATACAAGAATATTACCTATTTTTCAATAATTATTTTCCTTGCAAACTTCGATGTTTCTTAATATATTACATTGCATAAAGAATTTTTTTCGTATGTATTTGCATTTTATGGGAAAACTCCCTTAAATAAAAATTCTCCATCACCTTTAAATTTTACCAAGTAATAGAGAATTTTCTAAAAAATAAAAGCATTGAATGAAAACTCACCAAATGCCTTTATTTAAATATATAAATCAAATGCAAATTATAACAAAATTCTAAATTTTTGGTGAAAAATATTTAAATTGTATTCTATTTTTCCACCTTAACCTAATAAAACATTTCATTATAATTCCTCCTATTTTTCAAAGTTATTTTATACAATAAGTATACTATACATTTTAAAATTTGTAAAATATAAATTTTTGGAGAAGAGCATTAACAAAATATATGATTGGAAGGTGGATGGTGTGTGAAATATCCTACTAATAGAAAATAAAAAATGATATGTAATGAAAAAATATGAAAGTGTTTTAAAATGAATTCAAATGGAAGTACAGACAATTTTAAAAAAGCAATAAGAGCCAAAATTCCTTTAATACTGTTTTCGTGGTCATGTATAGAATTAGTATTGTTTCTTATTTGTAAGGAAATTAAATTTACCTTTTTTAATTTTATAAATCAAATACAGTGCTATTTCCTATAGACTCCATTACTATCAAGAATTTCTCCATGTCTATATTAAAAATCAAATATAGAGCTTAATTTTAATAGATAATTTTAATAATATTATGATATAATAAAGCAATAAATTAAAATGGGAAGGTATAGAGATGAAAAAGATCATAACAATACTGGCTTACATTATTTTAAGCGTGTCGTGTAATGGAGAAGCGGGAAACAGTGTAAGTCTGCCTAAGGAAGGGAACCAATCGGTTAAAAACAATCAGGCATTATTTTCTTCTGTAAATACTAAAGGAATGACAGTTGAAACAAGGTACAATGTACCAAAAGGATATAAAAGGGTAGCAGTTGAAAATGGAAGTTTTGCACATTTTTTAAGGAATCAGAAGTTAAAACCTTATGGAGAAAAAGCACTTTATTTTGATGGAAGAGCAAAGAGAAGTGAGGGAATATATGATAGTGTAATAGAAGTGGATATAGGAACCAGAGATCTTCATCAGTGTGCAGATGCGATCATGTTACTTAGGGCTGAGTATTTTTTTCAGAGAAAGGAATATAACAAGATAAACTTTAACTTTGTTTCAGGATTTAATGCTCAGTATTCCAAGTGGATACAGGGTTACAGGATAAATCCAAATGGAAAGGGCTCCTATTACAAGAAGGGATCTCCTTCTAATACTTACAAGGATTTTAGAGATTTTATGACTATAGTTTTTGCATATGCAGGGACACCTTCTCTGGAAAAGGAGATGACACCTCAATCTTTAAAGGATATGAAGATAGGAGACGTATTTATAATGGGGGGAAGTCCCGGTCATGCAGTTATTGTGGTGGATATGGCAGAAAATGATATAGGGGAGAAAATATTTATGTTAGCTCAGTCCTATATGCCAGCTCAGCAAACACAGATTCTTATAAATCCCAATGACAGAAATATGGGGGTTTGGTATTCATTGAAGGAGGAGGAAACTCTTGTAACCCCCGAATGGAGATTTCCTGTGAGTAAACTGAGGAGATTCTAACTTTTGAAGGAACAAAAGGCACTCAAAAATTTTGTGATAACTAAAATTTTATTTAAGGAGAAGGGATATGAAGATAAAAATAGCAGTTATGGCAGGAACTCCTGTGGATACTAGAATGGGAGCTGATCTGCTGTTTAGTAATGGCTTTAGTGAAGTACTGGAAATACCTATATCCTTAACTCCTATAGAACAGACAGCTTTCCAAGTTTCAAATATGAAGTATAAGGAAAAAGTTATAAGAGAGCATCTGAAAGAAATAATGAGACAAGGATGCTCACTTCTTTTTGTATACTGTAATTCGCTAAGTGGTGCAGTAGATTTTGACAAAATATCACAAAAAACAAGTATAAGGATAATAACTCCATTGCATATTTATAGGGAGATGGCGGAGAAGTATGAGAATATTGGGATAATTTCTGCTAATGCCCAAGGATTGTCAGGGATAGAAAAAGTAATATATCAGAAAAACAATGAAATAAAGATTATAGGAATAACTCTTCTTGAAATGGTAAAGGAAATTGAAAAGAGAACAAAACCAGAAAATATAGCTGAAAAATTTGCATTAAAAAATCTTATGGAATATTTTGAAGTGATGAGAGTTCAGAAGATAATTTTAGGTTGTACCCATTTTCCTTATATGGAAGAAGAAATAAGGAAAATATCAGGCATTGAAATATTGAATCCTGGAATTGGAATGGTGGAGAAAATATACGAAATAATGAGGGAAGAAGAGGATGGTGTGAAGTCCTATAAGAATAAAGTATGAAATTAGGAAATAATTTATAATGTTAGTATCTAATAGAATAGGGTGATAGAAATATCAAAAAAAATTGCCAATCAGGCATAAGAAATAAAATCAGAATATTCAGATAAAACAAAAGGGTTTGGCAACACCATATTTAAAAACCTGAATAGTGTAGTAGATAAATTATGTGATACTATGAATTTACTTACTAGTGATTTAGTAAAGAGCATAACTTGTCCCCCTTAGATAAAAACACTTTTTAATTAGGTGTTAGTATTAACTCCTTCTATTCATTTTTTGAATATTGAATTTTATTTTATTTATTCCAAATTATTTTTTTCGTGGTAAACTTTTATCAGAAAATAAGTGAAAAAAATATTTTATAGGAGGTATTTTATGAGTGAAGAAATTAAAATCAGAAAATCTGCACAGCCAAGAAAACAGAAAAAGTCACAGATACCTTATGCAATTATCCTTATAATAGGTATTACTGCTTTCGGTTTCTATCTTAATAAACCAAAGCTTGTAGCATTCTGGATTTTCGGTATTGCCTTCGGTATGGTTCTACAAAGAGCTAGATTCTGTTTTACAGCAGCTTTCAGGGATCCGATAATAACAGGAAGTACATCCTTGACGCGTGCCGTACTTTTAGCAATTTCTATCGGAACTATTGGATTTACAGCCATCAGTTTCGGTTCTGTATTAAATGGAGGTAAGTTTATAGGTTTAGATTCCGTTTCTACTATTTCAGTCCTTACTGTTATTGGTGGAATAATGTTCGGAATAGGTATGGTTATTGCCGGTGGATGTGCATCAGGAACTCTGATGAGATTTGGAGAAGGTTTCGAACTTCAATGGGTTTCCTTTTTTACATTTATCCTAGGCTCTGTTCTAGGAGCATGGGTAACCGGTATTCTAGAACCTGCTTTTGAAAATAAGAATCTTGCTATTTATCTTCCTAAACATTTAGGATTTATCGGAGCTCTTATTTTTCAGTTTTCTATTATAGCACTATTATATATCTTATCTATTAAATGGCAGAAGAAAAAACTTGGTTCTGATGAATAATCCGTTAAATATTATAAAAACTGTAAATCAATCTGAAAAATAAAAATATGGAGGTAATTAAAATGAAAGAATATTTATTAGATTGTCTAGGGGAAGCTTGCCCTATTCCATTAATAAAACTGCAGAATAAACTGGAAACAGTTGAAGTAGGAGATGTAGTTATAGTTAATGTAGACCATTCATGTGCTATCAAGAATATTCCTGAATGGGGAAGAAAAGTAGGATACAATGTTGAGGTTGAAGAAATAGATGAAGGTGAATGGAATATTTTTGTGGAAAAGACAAAATAATATAAAATTAATATATAAAGAGGAGTATAGTATGGAATTTTTTAATAAGCTTAGCCAGAATGACATTTATAAAAGAATTTTTAAAAATCCCCTTTCGTATAATGCCGGTGCCGTTCTTCTAGGTGTTTTAGCTACTGCCCATCTTGCTGTTTTTGGAAGGGCATGGGGAGTTACCGGAACTTTTGCAGTATGGGGAGCTAAACTTTTTAGGCTCATAGGCATCGATACTACTAAGTGGGCATACTTCATAGCACACCAAGGTATGGGAAAATCCATAGTTACCCCTATCCTTCAGGATGGAGGTTCAATAAGGAATATAGGAATTATTGTAGGTGCCTTACTCGCCACTCTCCTGGCTTCCGAATTCAAAATTAAGAAAATTAAAAATAAGAAGCAGTTGTTTGCAGGTATTTTCGGAGGATTTTTAATGGGAGCCGGTGCCAGACTTGCAAACGGTTGTAATGTAGGTGCTCTGTTTTCAGGATTATCTGCTCTTTCCTTAAGCGGATGGGTTTTTGCCATTTCCTTATTAATCGGAGCATTTATCGGTTCTAAAATTCTTATAAATATTGTTCTTAAAGAATAAATTAACTGGAGTATATACATGGAAAAGAAAACTGAATTTTATGATGTCATCATCATTGGCGGCGGAAGTGCAGGACTGACTGCAGGGATTTA